>CANHEC010000275.1 GCA_947459455.1 Chitinophagaceae bacterium | reverse complement strand
TGGCACTCACTGTGTAGTCAAATCGTCCTTCTGCGCCATGCAGATTGCTCAGTACAGCCAGCACGGCATCAGCTGGCTCTCCCAGGCTTACTGCAGCACCAAACACAGCCAGCAGGTTGTAGGCATTGAATTCACCAATCATGCGGAAGTGTACCTCATGGCCATTCACATCCATGATCAGGCCTGTCAGGTTATTCTCAATAATCTTCCCTTTGAAGTCCGCTTCTGCTTTCAGTGCATACTGCATTCTGCGGGCCGAACTGTTCTGCAGCATTATCAGGCCTCGCTTATCATCGGCATTCGTAATGGCGAATGCAGAAGCAGGCAGCATATCGAAAAACGCCTTCTTTACACGGATGTACTCGTCGAAAGTTTTGTGATAGTCGAGATGATCGTGGGTGATATTGCTGAAAAGCGCCCCTGCAAACTGCAACCCGGTAATACGATGCTGGTGAATAGCATGACTACTGCATTCCATAAATGCATGGGTACATCCGGCATCTACCATTTGGCGAAGCAGTGCATTCAGGCTGATGGCATCTGGTGTAGTAAACTCACTTGCCAGCACTTCGGTGCCAACAATATTTTGTACAGTAGAAAGCAACCCACACCGGTAGCCAAGTGCCGTAAACAATTGATACTGCAGGGTAGCAATGGTGGTTTTGCCATTGGTACCGGTAACGCCCACCAACTTCAGCTGAGAAGAAGGATGATCGTAAAAAGCATCGGCCATATAGGCCAGCGCTTCTGATGTATTGTTCACCAGCACGTAAGTAACACCGGTGTGGAGTGAAGCTGGTATCGTACTGCACAATACAACGACGGCACCACCTGCGATAGCGGTATCAATATATTGGTGTCCATCTTGCTTCCATCCCACTATGGCTGCAAACAAACCACCAGCCTGCACCCGTCGGCTATCAATTGCCAGTGCCTGCACCAGTACTTCAGCATTGCCATGCAATTGAAGCACCTGCACCCGATTCAATATGCTCGATAAGGTCTTCGCCACCTTGCTTAGTTCAATTGTAGTTGTATAGGTTGTCCTTTTCGAATGGGCGTACCCGGCTCTATCGATTGACTGCTCACCTTGCCGCGGCCTGCAGCCGTCACTACCAATCCTCGCTCCTCGCAAATAGCCAATGCATCCTTGAGCGATACGCCTTGTAGCGGTGGCATCTGTTGCTCATTGGGGTCGCGACCGAAAAGTACCCGACCACTGGCAGGATGATTACTTAGCACTGCAACCGCAGCGCTTGCACTGCTATCTGTCATTTTCCAACCCATGTATCGGGCCAGTTTTTTCATGGTGTAGGTACGGGCGTACAGCTGATATACCACACTATCGGCCTGTTGCCTGTTCAGCTGCGGCTGCTTAAAAAGATGGGTTGCGTAAATGCGATCGGCCACTTCACGAAACACCGGCCCGGCTACTGAAGCACCATAGTAAGGATAGGCATGCGGCTTATTACGGATAACCACTACGATGGTGTACTGCGGATCATTGGCCGGAAAGTAACCGGCGAAGGAAGCCTGGTATACTTTATCGCCGTAAGTGATGCCTTTGTCGGCCACGAGTGATGTTCCAGTTTTGCCGGCAAAGCCATAAGCATCGGTCTTCATACCACGGCCGGTACCATTCAGCACCACTCCTTCGAGGCAGGTGCGCAACTGAGCCACGGTCTCACTGCTGGCTACTTTTTCTACCAGTACAGTTGGTTCAAATGCTTTTATTATTTGCCCATCTTTCAGCAGCGCATTCACCAGATAGGGCTTCATCATTTTACCATTGTTGGCAATGGCATTGTACAGCATAGCTGTGTGCATGGGGGTCACCGTCAGGTTGTAGCCAAAGCCCATCCATGGCAAGGTAGTTTTGCTCCAGCGCCGCGATCCGGGCTTGTACACACTCGGACGAGCTTCACCAGGCAGATCGATACCGGTGAGCGTATCCATGCGCAGCTGGTGAATGTGCTGCAGAAAACGGCTTGGCTGCGTACCGTAATGAAACTGTGCCAGCTTGGCCATGGCTACGTTGCTGCTCTTTTCAAAACTTTGCTGCACAGTGCACTCGTAGGTACCATGCACCTCACTATCGTACACTACTTCGCCACCCACAGC
The DNA here is from genome assembly GCA_947459455.1 of Chitinophagaceae bacterium. Taxonomy (GTDB): domain Bacteria; phylum Bacteroidota; class Bacteroidia; order Chitinophagales; family Chitinophagaceae; genus Phnomibacter. The sequence continues at coordinate 2,388 of CANHEC010000275.1, read as the reverse complement.
CCATTTGCCTCCTTCCAGGTTGATGGGCGATTGCAGCGATACTTTTTTATCCTCCAGCGCACTCATCAGTGTCACTAGTTTCCAAGTGCTGCCTGGCTCGGTAGCTGACAACGCATAGTTGTAGTCTTCCCAATAATTGCCATCCTTTTGGCGGCCAAGGTTGGCAATGGCCCGCACTTTGCCTGTCTTCACTTCCATCACAATGCAGGTGCCACGCAGTGCTTCCCGCTCTATCATCACCCGCTCCAGCGCCTGCTGCGCTATCTCCTGAATGTTTACATCAATCGTGGTAATTACATCGGTGCCATCTTGCGGCTCCTGATCGGTACCCTCAATGGGCACTCCGGCACCGCCAGCTATGTAGCGCACCAGTCGCTTGCCGGCTATACCGCCCAGGTATTGGTCGTACTGGCGTTCGAGCCCCACCTTGTTGCTATCACGTGCTATACCAATGGTACGATTGGCCAACAGCTTGTACGGATAAAGGCGCTTCATGCGTACCACCGCTATAAAGCCACTTTTGTTTTTGCCCAGCCGCACCAGCGGTAGTTGTTTCAGCCGCTCATATTGATCGTACGATATTTTTCGCTTCAGCAGCACGAAACGATCCTTGCTGCGGAATCCTTTGTCCAGCAGTTTCCGATACTCCCGGGCTGTTTTAGGTTGTGCCTCCTGGGCAAACAACTTGCTAAGCCCGAGCGCCAGTGAATCGGCGTGCTGCTGATACAAAAGGCCGTCGGCCTCAATCAGTCCATCGGCCTGAAAATCGATATAGATGTCGAACTCGGGAATGCTGGTGCTCAGTACTTGTCCGGCTTCACAATAAATGCTGCCTCGTTCAGCTTCTATCAATTCCGAACGAATCTGATCCTTTTGAGCCACGCTGCGCCAGTAAGGCCCTTTGGCAATCTGGATATACATCACTTTGCCCAAAATGGCCAGGCTGAAGACTACCAGTCCTATGTACACCAGGTAGGTGCGAACCAGTATTTCTTTTTTCCGTTCCATAATGGTGGGTGAATGCGGTAGGATTTGTTGATAAGCAGGTTTTAAAAAGACAGGTGTGGCGGAGGCTAGCGGGTGGCATTACTATCGGGAAGCAATGCAGTGGGTGGCTCCGGACTTCGCTGCATGCCCAGTGGAGCTACAGCACGAGCCAACTCACTTTCCTTGCTGCGAAAAATCACTTCGGCTTGCAGGCTTTTATAGTGGTATTGCAGTTGTTTCAATTCGCGGGCTGCTTTGGCGGTGTTTCTGATATTGTTATCGGCATAGTGTCCGTTGCCGATGTATAGCACGGCCAGGGCCGCTAAAAACAATACAAAGGGCACATGCTGCACAATCCAGCCGGCTTGCAGCCAGCGGCGCCAACCCGGCTTTTGTGTCTTTGTATGTTTTGTTTCGTTCGTCACTTGTTAGCAAGTCTTATTTATCCAGCAGTTCAGCTACCCGCAGGCGGGCACTTCTGCTCCTCTCGTTTCGCTTCAGCTCTTCGGGGCCGGCTTCTATCGGCTTCTTGTTCACCAGCCTGAAGGGCGACTGATGACGATGGCCGTAGACCGGGTCTGGTGCCACTTCAAAAGCCCCATCCCGAAACCATGTTTTCACCAGCCGGTCTTCCAGCGAGTGAAACGTGATGACGGCTACCCGTCCTCCCGGCTTCAGCACTAGCGGCAGCTGTTGCAGCCATTCCTTCAGCGCCCCCAGTTCATCGTTTACTTCAATGCGCAGTGCCTGAAACACCTGTGCGTAGTAGCGATGAGGATTGCCTTTGGCCAGCGGCTCCAGCACCTGCAGCAAATCGGCGATGCTGGCAAAAGGGCGCTGATGGCGGGCGGCTACCAGGGCTGCTGCCAGAGTGCGGGCATTGGTCACTTCGCCATAGGCCGACAGTAGCTGCTGGAGGTGCGCCGCATCGTACTCATTCAAAATGCTGGCAGCCGTCACTGGCTGGCGGCGGTCCATGCGCATGTCCAGGGCGGCCTCAAATCGGTAGCTAAACCCGCGTTCGGCCTCATCGAACTGGTGGCTGCTCACGCCCAAATCAGCCAAAATGCCATCGACCGGTGCCAGTCCATGCAAGCGCAGGAAGCGTTGCAGGTGCCGAAAGTTTTCGGGCACAAACTGTATCCGAGGATCGGCAGGCAGGTTGGCCGCCGCATCGGCGTCCTGATCAAAAGCCACCAGTTTGCCGGCAGGGCCCAGCTGGGCCAGTATACCCTTACTATGGCCGGCGCCACCCATGGTGCAGTCTACATACACCCCATCGGGGCGAATAGCAAGGGCTTCCAGCGTTTCGGCCAGCAGCACCGGCACATGGTACTGGGAGGCTGTGGGGCTGGCAGATGACCGGGCGGTGGATTGCTTAGCCATGGCGCAGTCAGTTAT
>CANHEC010000274.1 GCA_947459455.1 Chitinophagaceae bacterium | reverse complement strand
TACTACCACCCATGCCAGCAGTAGCAGCACCACCGCCACCAGGGGGGCGTATCGGCTCGCTTTTTTCGACGACGACGAGGAACGGGCAGGCATGGGCGACGACTTTGTTGGCGGCCTACACCGCTTTTACGAGGTAATAGTTCTTCTTCCCTTTTTGCAGCAGCAGGTAGGTATTGTGCAGCAAATGGCTGCTGGCTACCTGCAGGTCAGTCGCTTCCACCTTGCGCCGGTTGAGGCTGATGCCGCCGCCCTGCACCATTTTGCGGGCCTCACCCTTGCTGGGCAAAATGCCGGTTTCAGCCAAAAAGCTGACGATGTCGATCCCCACGGCCAGCTGTGCCCTGGGGTAGTCCATCTTTTGTACACCCTCCATCTGCTCCAGGTCTTCCAGGCTCAGGCTTTCGGCCGGTGCCGTTTGGTTGGCAAACAGCTTTTCGGTGGTGGCCACCGCCTTTTCGTACTCCTCCATGCCGTGTACAAAGCTGGTTACTTCGCGGGCCAGCACCTTTTGCAGCTGGCGGGCGCCCGGGTTTTGCTGGTGGTCGGCTATTAGTTTGGTAATGGTCGGCTGATCGAGGAACGTGAACATTTTCACCCACTTTTCGGCGTCGGCATCGGTAGCGTTGAGCCAAAACTGGTAAAACTGGTAGGGGCTGGTCAGCGCCGGATCGAGCCATACATTGCCGCCCTCGCTTTTGCCAAACTTGGTCCCGTCGGCCTTGGTCACCAGCGGACAGGTGATGACAAACGCATCGCCGCCGGCCTTGCGCCGCACCAGTTCGCTGCCGGTGGTCATGTTGCCCCACTGGTCGCTGCCGCCCATTTGCAGCTTCACATTCATGTGCTGATACAGCCAGTAAAAGTCGTAGCCCTGCATCAGCTGGTAGGCAAATTCGGTGTAGCTGATACCGGTTTCGCCTTCAATGCGCTTGCGTACACTGTCTTTGGCCATCATGTAGTTCACGGTAATGTGCTTGCCCACATCTCGCAAAAAGCCAATGAAACTGATGTCTTTGAACCAATCATAGTTATTGACCAGCAAGGCTGCGTTGGGCCGCTCCGGGCCAAAATCGAGGAACTTTTCCAGCTGGCCCCTTATGCCGGCCACGTTGCGGGCCAGGGTTTCCTCGTCCAGAAAACTGCGTTCGGCCGCCTTGCCGCTGGGATCACCTATCATACCGGTGGCGCCGCCTACCAGTGCTGCCGGCCGGTGGCCTGCTTTTTGCAGGTGCACCAGCAGCAAAATGGGCAACAGGCTACCCACGTGCAGGCTGGTAGCGGTGGGGTCGAACCCAATATAGCCGGTAGTCATCTCCTTGTTCAGCTGCTCCTCGGTACCGGGCATCATGTCGGCCACCAGGCCACGCCAGCGAAGCTCTTCAACCAAATTGACCTTGCTCATCGTATCTGATCGGTTTTTGTGGGGCCGCCAAAAGTAATGTTTGGCCGCGGATGGGCCAGTGTGTAGTAATGTTTCGATTATGAAGTCATTGATACATATGGTTTTAAACAGGTTTTCCACAAACCGGAAATTGGTCCCTATCTTTATTTTCTGAAACATTTTATGCGGCCCATCTACCTCATACTAACCCTATTGATGGTTAGCCATTTATTGCCAGCCCAACCGCTGCGCAATGAATGGATAGATTACAGCAAAACTTATTTCAAGTTTCCGGTGACCGATAACAAGGTGTATCGCATTCCGCAAAGCACCCTGCAGGCAGCCGGTTTGGGTGGCATTCCAGTCCAGGATTTTCAGCTTTGGCGGCAGGGCGAAGAAGTGCCCATTTTCATTACGCAGGCAACGGGCCCGTTGGCAGCCGATGGTTTTCTGGAAATCATGGGGCAAAAAAATGACGGCCAAATGGATCGGGAGCTTTTTTTCAACCCCGATGACCAGGTGCAGAACGTAGTCAGCTACTTTACCGATACTGCCTGGTACTACCTGACGGTGAATGCCGGCCGCCCCAACCGACGCATGCTGGCCACCCCTAACCAGGTAGCCGGCACCAGCCTGCGTCCCGATTCTTTCTTCCTTTACAGATTTCAATACCTAAATCAATGGACCTGGAACTATGGTGCAGCACAGGTAGTATCGGGCTTTGCGGTACGCAATTCGGTGCTGAACCCAGGCGAAGGCTGGGCCGCCCAACCATATAATAATTGGGCGCCACTGACGCTCAATCTGACGCAGATGCGGGTGTCGGACAAAGGACCACAAACCTTCGATTTTGCCTACTCGGTATCGGGCAACTATCCGCTGGAGCGAAACCTGGAAGTGCGGCTGGCCGACTCGCTGATTGACAGAAAGCGTAGCTCGGGCTATGATATGCGCAAGGGCGAGGTACGCAACCTACCCCTGCGGTTGTTTCAGGGCGATCAACTGAAAACCGGCTGGCAGAGCGACAATCCATTCTACTGGGAAAATGCGTACGTCAACGGGATGACCATCACGTACCCCCGTCAGTTCAATTTCAACCGTGCCTACTATTTTGAAATGCAATTGGCTGCCAGCACACAAGGCAACCACCTGCGCATGGCTAATTTCGAATCGCAAGGGCAGCCTGTAATTGTGTACGACGTAACCAATAACCGCCGCTACCTGACCGAAACTGTGGGCGATAGCATGTTTCTGCTGTTGCAGCCCAGTACAACGCCGCGTACGGTGCGATTGGCCAATCCAGCGTTTTTCGTTACGCCGGTTACCCATCTTGAGCAAAAGCGTTTTACCGATTTTGCGCAAGCCAGCCAGCAGGGCGATTACCTGATGATCACCAGTAAGCGCATGGCTACTGCTGCCAACAACCAGGTACTGGCCTACCGCGATTATCGACGGTCGGCGGATGGAGGTACCTTTAATGCACAGGTATATGAAATAGAAGAGCTGACCGAGCAGTTTGCCAATGGCATGCGGTACAACCCATTGGGCATTCGAAACTTTGTGCGATATGCCTTGGCTAACTGGAGTATAAAGCCACGATTCGTGTTTTTGATTGGCCGGGCAGCGCCGTACGAAGCTATGCGTGGGTTGAGTGCCATGCCCGAAGCGCAAATCATCGGGGCACTCCCCAGTTTTGGCTCACCTGCCAGCGATAACCTGATGCTGGCTGCAGACAACGTGACGCCGATACCGATGGTGCCGGTGGGTCGACTGAGCGCCATTACCAACGATGAAGTAGGCACCTACCTGGACAAAGTAAAACAATATGAAGCGCTGGTAAGCGACCCCAAAGCCAGTGCCGACCAACTGAGTTGGAAAAAAGAAGCCGTACACCTGGTGGGCGGCGACGACCCGTTTTTAGCCAATATCATCGGCAACTTTTTCAATCGCTACCGGCAGTTTTTGTCGGACACTTCCATTACTGCCAATGTGGGCACCTTTCGGCGGGTCAACAATCCCAATTTTGCCAACGACATGGCCAGCATTACCCGGCGTATTAACCAGGGTGCAGGCATCATCACTTACTTCGGTCACTCTTCTTCCTCTGGTATCGACTTTAATTTGGTGAGCCCTGAGGAATACAAAAACACCAATGGACGCTACCCGCTATTCATTGCTAATGGCTGCCGGGCGGGCAATATTTTCGATTTCAACTTCAACCGCATCCAATCGAAAAACCAAAGCATCTCAGAAAACTTCATTTTGGCAAAAAACAAAGGGGCCATCACGTTTATCTCCAACTCCGATTTGGGAGTGGTAAACTACATGCACCTTTTTACCAATGAGTTTTACCGTGCAATCAGCCGCAGCATGTACGGTCGCCCCATTGGCGAAATACAACGCGAAGCCGTCAGCCGTGCATGGGCCCTGACCGGCAACAACGACCTGCTGAACCGGTCAAACCTGGAGCAAGTGATTTTGCACAGCGATCCTGCCGTTATTCCCTATCCTTTCGAAAAGGCCGACTACAGCACAGATAGCAGCCTGATTAAGTTTTTGGAGGGCACACCCGATGTAAGCAATGATTCGGTGTGGGTGCAGGTAAAACTCGTAAACGTCGGTCGTTCGGTACGCAATGATTCGGTAACAGTGGAAATACTGCGGGAAACACCCGACGGGCGCCAGCAAAGTCTGGGACTGTACCGATTCAGCAACCTCTTCAGGGCCGATAGTGTGAGAGTACGCATAGGCCTGAAAGGACTGTTTGAAGCGGGTACCAATTTTATTGTGGCCCGCATAGATCCTTCCAATGAAAAAGACGAGCTGTCGAAGGAAAACAACCTGGCCAAACTGTCATTTCAACTCAACAGCAGTGCCATTGTACCGGTATTCCCTTTCCACCTGTCTATAGTCAATCAACCGAATTTCCGCCTGACGGCTTCCACAGTGAATCCCGCTGCCAAATCGGCCACCTACCGTGTACAGGTTGATACCAGCCGCCTCTTTAATTCGCCTTCACTGGTTACAAATGATGTGATAAGCATTGGTGGTGCGGTCCAGTTCAATCCAGGCATTAACTGGCGGGCCAATACGGTATACTATTGGCGCACTTCTCCGGTGCTGAATGGTG
>CANHEC010000273.1 GCA_947459455.1 Chitinophagaceae bacterium | reverse complement strand
TTTGTTGCCTTTTGGGAATTTAACTTCTGTGCCGATATAGTCTTTGGCAAAAAGTCCTGATTGCACAATAGAATACAGGAATTGCCATTTATAATATTGTTCGTTTGGTTGTCCGTTTTTCTTTTTGAAATTGGTCTTTCGTCCAAAAGTCAAATGCTCGGTTAGGAAACAATCGTATTCTCTTGCTGTTACGTATTTCTTGTCAAACTCGTGTTTTGCTTCTGTAAATGTCATTTAGGCCTTAAGTTTTTATATTCTCCTCAAATTTACTTTTTGTTGTGGGTTTGCTTGTCCATGCGTCGGCAAAAACAGCTCTCTCGGCTTTTCAGGAGTGGGCTAAGTGTGGGCAGAAAATGAAATGTGCCATTTCACGGTGCGTTGTCTTTTGATAAAAACTCCGAGCCGGTAAATATATATAATTGGTTTATCTCGATTCCTAATTGGCCCATTGGTATTCAATCATCTTCCGTTGTTCTTTTTGGGATTGTCACTTGGCCAGCGTACCCGATTGATGACTTTGGACTGTTGCTGGTGCAGCAGTGGATTGATGGAAAATAGGCGGCGGGTTTCCATGCGTGTTTGTGGCCCGGCCCTGCACTACAGCCCACGGGCTGTCCCGGCTGAGCCAGGAGTAGCCCCCGCCACGGGCGGGGCTATAAGCCTTCGAGTGGGCCCCTGGATAGCACGTAGCTTGGGCAGTGGAGCTGCTTTACGATGGGAGGTATCGGCGGCTTGGTGTGTTGTCAGCATCTTTTGTATTTCGAAAAAAGTTCTGCCAATTCTGTCAGAAGAAAATTTGAAACGAAAATAGTATTTCAAAAAAAGTTCTGCCAGATTCAAGAAAGCTTTTGCGATTTGTAAAAAGTGTACACAGTTTTCAAGTCGAAATGAGTTGACAATCAAGCGTATATGTACAACACTTTTGAACCTGCCATGCCAGGTAACCGGATTGGCAGGTGCGACGGGCTGCCTGGCAGCGGCCGTGCCCGGTGCTGTACAGGTGCCCAAGGGCTGCCGGATGGTAGCGAGTAGCTGCCCCGTGCGTGGGCCCTGGTGTGCTGGCGGGCACTACAAGCGGACAGCCGGTACAAGTGCCGGGTAATGCTGCAATAGCTGAGAGCCCCAAACAGGTTGGCAGTTGATAGATGCCGGCTGGCAGCGGCGGAAGCAGTTTGCGGCAGGCATCAGGCAGTTGGCAGTGCGGGAAAAGTGGAGCGAGTTGACAAATAGCGGTTTGCGTGGAGCAAACCGGATGGTAGCGGACATCTTACCAGCACTCATCTACTTGTAGTCTGGCTCCAGCGAATCAATGGGAATAGACACCGGTGGTGCCATGCTGCTGGCCAGGCTCACTTCGGTGAGGGTGCAGCCTTCGGGGGCTACTACCAGCTGGTGGGGTACACCTAGTTTCAGCGCCATGTTGTTGCGAATATGGCCCGCCGGAAAATTGAAACAGACGGGGAAGGTTTTGTCGGCCACTTTTTCCAGTACCAGCGCTTCTACACTCATGGGAAATTGTGTTTCGCTATCGGCCTTGGTGGCGGTAATGCCGCCAATGATGAGGCCGGCCAGCTGATCGAACTTGCCCGCCCGCCTTAGCGATACCAGCATGCGATCGAGGGTGTACTTGTATTCGTTTACATCTTCCAGAAACAGGATTTTGCCGGCGGTGTTCAGCTCGCTTTTGCTGCCGAGCATGGCGGCTACCAGGCTCAGGTTGCCGCCCACTATCATGCCGGTAGCCTGCCCGGGGCGGTTAAGGCCAAAGGCGGGAATCTGGTAGCGGATGGCCTGCCCGTGCAGCAGGTGCCGTAAGGACACCGTGCTCACGTCCTCCTGCTCCCGAAAGCCATTCACCATATCGGCGTGCAGCGAGGGGATGCCCAGCACGCTGTGCACGTGGCAGTGCAACGCAGTGATATCGCTATAACCAATGAGCCACTTAGGCTGCTGCCGAAACGCCGACCAATCGAGGCGGTCCATGATGCGCATGGCGCCATACCCACCGCGGGCAAACAAGATGGCTTTAATGCTCGGGTCGTTCAGCATCAGTTGCAGATCGGCGGCACGTTCGGCATCGGTACCGCCAAAGCGTTCCCACTGCTGGCCCACGGTATTGCCCACACACACCTGCAGTCCCCAGTTGCCAAGGGCCCTGCGGCAGTTTTGCATGTCTTTCAGCTCCAGTGGGCTGGCGGGGCAGGTAATACCCACGGTGTCACCCGCTTTGAGAAACGGCGGCTGAATGAGCGGACCCCGCAGTGCCGGTGGATCGGGCCGGGTGCTGCCAGGCGCCGAAAAGCCCGCCAAAGCAGCCCAGCCGGCGGCGGCTGTGCCCAGGGTTCGTGCTACAAATTGTTTACGCTTCATGTGTGGTTGGCTGTGCCGGCTAGCCCAGCTGTACGAATGTACATACTGGGTGGTGCCGCAGCCTCCCCTGTATCCCTGATTTTTCAGGGGGTCTTTACCGTAATGCGCTGGCCGCTGCTGTGGCTGCTGTATTCGGGGGCGTACATGCACTGCAGGGTACTAATGCCATTACTGAATTCGCCTACCTGCGTGGCCCGCAGAGGATAGTCAATTACCCAGGTGCCGCGAGGCAGGTAGCCAATGAAGAAGTTCATGCTGGCATCGCGGGGTGCCTGGTAGTAGCCCAGCCCTTCCTGCCACTGGTAGCCGCTCAGCTGCGTCATGGGTTCAAAGCAGGCAGCCCGCATGTCTTTCAGGTGCACATACTCCAGCGCCCGGTCGGTGCGCAGTGTCAGGCGTACCACCAGCTTATCGCCGGTGCGCAGGTCGGTGCCTGCTTCCAGCGGTTGCAGTTGGGGGCCGGTGGGCGTCATTACCTCTTTCAGCAGGGTCTTTTCCAGCTGCAGGCCGCTGGCAGCACTCGTTATTTTGTCCAATTCTTCAAAGTACTGCCAGTAGGCGGCACCCCATACCGGCATATTGGCCGGGCTACCGGCCGGCTGGCTGAGCTGCACACTGATGGTGCCCATATCGGCCTTCACTTTATCGCCGGGCAGGGTTTCCTTAAAATAGCCGGTGCCGGCCTCGGCTTTTCCTTCGCTGCTGGTTTGCCAGCTACCTGCCGTTAGCTGTACGGTCGGAGGGGTCGCCAGCCATTGGCTGCCTTGCAGCAGCAGGGCGTAGCAGGCTTCGGCGGTGGCCCGGGTGGTTTTCCAGTGGGTGGTTTGCTTGTTTTTCAGCAGCCATGTCTTCAGCTCATCTACCACGCGGGTATCGCTGGCTATTTCGCTAAAGGCTTCTATCAGCAATGCCTGGCTTTCAATAGGGGCCTGCCACCAATAGTAGCCAGGGTTGTTCAGCTCTTTCCAATACCTGCCCAGCTCGGGGTGCAGCAGGCTGGTTTGGCGCAGGCTGTTCAGCACCTGCTGGGCGGCAGACCGCTGGCCGGTGCGGTGCAGCACCAGCGCTATCATGGCCTGTGTTTGTTTGGTTTGGCCGGCATACTGCCGTGGCAGCAGGCTCAGGTAGTGGCGGTAGGCTGCCTGGTGGGCCGGCTTCATGGTTATTTCGGTAAAAAAGCTGCGCATATACAGGTGCTGCACCTGCATGTCTTGTACGGCTATCGTTTTGTTGGCTTTCGGCTTGTTTTTTAGCAGCCGTTGATAGTCTTCGTGCAGGCGGGCATCCAGGTAGGCCACGGCACGGCGGGCCAGTAGTTCCAGCCGGGCTTTCAGCGGTGCCGGCCATGCTTCCAGCTTGCGCAGGTGGCCTATGCCGGCGGCTATGTACTGGGTCATGTAGCGGTCGTCGGGCCCGCCTTTAAACCACACAAAACCACCGTTTTGGCTTTGCAGGTCTTCCAGTTTTGTGAGGGCTTTGCCAGCCTCGGTAGCCATGCGCAGCGCATCAAACAGGGTGGCCAGCTGGCGCTTTTGGTCGGCTTCGCTGTTGGCTGCCAGCACCCAGGGTGTTTCTTCCAGCAGGGCCTGCTTCAGCTCTTCATTTTTTTGCAGGGCCGATAGCAGGGCTGCCGAATCGGCGCCTTGCCACTGCTGCACGATGGCCTTGATACGCGGGTGGCTATTGAGCAGGCGGGCCGCCAGCGCATTAGCAAAAAAGCGGTTCCAGGTTTGCTCGGCACAGTCGTACGGATACTCGGTAAGGTAGGGCAGGCTTTGGATGGCCAGCCAGGCCGGATTGCTGGTAAACTCCAGCGTAAGCGACTGGTGCTGCAGGGTGGGGCTTTGGTCGGCCTGCAGCAGTTTGTCCCAGCGCACGGTTTTGCTGCTGCTGCCCTGCAGGTTGATGGGCAGTGTTTCTGTTACCAGCATCCTATTGGCCAGTACCGGCAGGGCGGTTTCCTCGCCATCGCTTAGCTGTCCTGCTTTGGCGCTGATGCGCACCACCACAGCATCGGTGTACTGCACGGGCAGCTGTATGGGAAAACGAACCGCTACGCTTTGGCCGGCCGGCACTGTAAAGTATTGCTGCGGAAATACATTTTGCAGCCAGCCATCTACGGGTTGCATGGTGCTGGCATTC
>CANHEC010000272.1 GCA_947459455.1 Chitinophagaceae bacterium | reverse complement strand
TATCCACAAAGCCACTGCCATCATGATTCGTTCTTTATTCGCCTTGCTGCTGATAGCGGCAGCTATAGGCGCACAATCGCAGCCTATGCCCGTAGTAATACCGCAGCCGCAGCAAATGCAGGTGCAAACCGGCGGCTTCACGTTGTCGCCGGCCGCTACTGTATACGCCGGCGGGGCAGGCCTGCAAAGCAGCGTAGCCACCCTGAACGCCTACCTGAAAAAATACCACGGATTTGAGCTGCACCGTGCCACCACCCCAAAAGCAGCAGTGAGCCTGGTGCTGGATAGCAAGGCTGGCAATATGAGTGGTGCCTACCAGCTATGGGTGAGCAAACAAGGTATAGAAGTACGTGGCTACGATGCAGCCGGCGTGTACTACGGCGTGCAAACCCTGCTGCAGTTGTTGCCGCATCCAAAAACGAAAGCCCTGCTGGTACAGGTGCCGGCGGTACAAATCACCGATGCACCCCGCTTTCCCTATAGGGGTATGATGCTGGATGTAGCACGTCATTTTCAACCCATCTCATTCATCAAGCAAACCATCGATCAGCTGGCCATGCTGAAGATGAATGTTTTTCACTGGCACCTGACCGAAGACCAGGGCTGGCGCATTGAAATAAAGAAATACCCGAAGCTGACCGAAGTAGGTGCGTGGCGTGATGGCACTATTGTGGGCCGCTACCCCGGCACGGCCAACGATAACCAGCGCTACGGCGGCTTTTACACACAGGAGGAAATAAAGGAAGTAGTACGCTATGCGGCCGAACGCCACATCACAATAGTACCCGAAATAGAAATGCCCGGGCATAGTGGTGCAGCTATTGCGGCTTATCCTTTTCTGAGCTGCTTTCCGCAGGAGGAAACGGTGATACCGAAGCACCCATCGGAAGCGGCCAAAGCCAAAAAAGGCAAGAAAGTGATGGAAAGCTGGGGCGTGTACGAAGATGTGTTTGCACCCACCGAGGAAACTTTTAAATTTTTGGAAGATGTGATAGACGAAGTAGCTGCCTTGTTTCCGGGCAAGTACATCCACATAGGTGGCGACGAATGCCCCAAAGAAGCCTGGAAACGCAGCGCCTTTTGTCAGCAACTCATCAAAGAAAAAGGGCTGAAAGATGAGCATGGGCTGCAGAGCTACTTTATACAGCGCATGGAAAAATACATCAACAGCAAGGGCAAGCAGATCATAGGCTGGGATGAGATACTGGAAGGCGGACTGGCACCCAATGCCACCGTGATGAGCTGGCGCGGCGAAGAAGGCGGCATAGAAGCAGCGAAGCAACAGCACGATGTCATCATGACCCCCACCTCGCACTGCTACCTCGACTACAGCCAAAGCAAAAACGAAGACAGCGTCACCATTGGCGGCTACATTTCGCTGGAAAAAATATATGGCTACGAGCCCATCCCTGTTGAACTGCGGGGCACGCCGGCGGCTCGCTTTGTGCAAGGCACCCAGGCCAATGTATGGACCGAATACATGCGCTACCCGGCCAAAGTGCAGTACATGATTTACCCAAGGCTGGCAGCGCTGGCAGAAGTGGCCTGGACCCAGCCCGACCAAAAAAACTGGGACCGCTTTCAGCAAAAAATACCGACCCTGTTTCAGCGCCTGAGCCGACAAAACATCAGCTACAGCAAGGCCCTTTACGACATTGATGCCAGCATAGAACGCCGGCCCGACGGAAGCGGCGTGCAGTGGCTGCTGCAAACCAAAAACGCACAAGGCAAACTGATGGTGGCCGCACCCGGCAAGGCAGCGGTGCCCTATACCGGCCCGGTGGCCATTGATCAATCGGGCACGTGGACGGCCAGCCTGCTGGAAGGCAGTAAAACAGTATCCACCGTTTCGCAGGTATTCAACCTGCACAAAGCCGTGGGCAAAACGATACAGGTGCAAACAGCACCCTCAACCAAATACCCCGGCAACGGCGGGGTGCAGGGCCTGATTAACGGCGCTGCCAGCCAGCGGGGCATGAACAGCACCGAATGGTGCGGCTGGGAAGGCAAAGACCTGGAAGCTGTGATAGACCTGGGCAGTGCACAACAGCTAAGTACCGTGGCGGTGCACAGCATCGAATCGCAAGGCAGCTGGATATACCGCCCGGCGATGGTGCAGGTACTACTGAGCGAAGATGGTGTGACCTACCGCGAAGCGGGCAGCAAGCAATTGTCAGCACCGGTCGATGATCAATTCAGGGTGGTGGGTTTCGTATTTGCCCCGGCCAAAGCCCGCTATGTGAAGGTGATCGCCCGGCACTTTGGCATTATACCAGCCGGCATGCCCGGCGCCAGCAACCATGCGTGGATGTTTATTGATGAAATAGTGGTGAACTGATAACCAGTAGCCACAAAAAAAAGCGCAGCAGATTCCAGGAACCTGCTGCGCTTTTTTATAAAGGATGCAAAGCTGATCAGCTCTCTTTCTGCAGCTGCTTGCTGGCAGCATTCATGTCGTCTTTGTATTTGCTGGGGCATTTCAGCAAAATATCATCGCAATGGAATCCATCTTCTTTCATGCGGCCTTTCAGCACCACCCGCTCACTCATTTCCAGGTCGGTCGGCTTGGGCTTGTTGCTGATGACCTTGGTGACACCGCCCAGCGAGTCGACCACCGTGAAGGCGCAAAAATTAGGATCCTTCAGCGGATCGTACTGGATGGGTTGGCTACGATCGAGCTTGGCAATGAGGTGTACATAGGTACCCGGTTTCTCTTTGGCCGATGCAATGGTATCGTACGTGGTAAGGTCGGTGGTAAAGCTGATCATTACAGCGATGGCCACCGCGACGGCTACCAGCAGAAAAATGTGCAGTTTTTTCATACAGTCTACTTCTTCAATTATCGGTTCTACCCGGCAAATGTACAGGCTTTGGCTGGCAGGCACCGACACCACATTTCGTTAAATGCCCACCAATCTGGGCTAAACAGGCCAGCATTTTGAAGCCAATGTGCCAGACTTTGTACTTTTGCGGCCCTCGCAATAAATAGCCCCATGGCCGACCTTTCCAATTTTGATGTGAACAGTGCCGGCAACCCCAACAATAACATTTTCGGGTTGCCCTTTTCGGAAGATGATGCCCGCCTGGTAATACTGCCGGTGCCCTGGGAGGTGACCGTGAGCTATGGCGCAGGTACCTCCCGGGCCCCCGATCAGGTTTTCAAAGCCGCCCTGCAGGTCGACATTTTCAACCCCGACGTGCCCGATGGCTGGAAATCAGGCTTTTATATGAGGCCGGTAGACCGCAAGGTGATGCTGAAGAGCGACTACCTGCGCAAGGAAGCCGAGCTGTTCATCGACTTTGTAAGCCGCGGCGAAGACATACAGGCCAATAAGTTTATGTGCAAAAGCCTGCGGGAGATAAATGAGGGCTCCGTGTTTTTGAACGACTGGGTGTACGAGCAAACCAGCGACCTGCTGAAGGCTGGCAAGCTGGTGGGGCTACTGGGTGGCGACCACAGCACAGCCCTGGGCTACTGGCGGGTGCAGGCCGAGCACCACGATGATTTCGGCATTTTGCAAATAGATGCCCACTGTGATCTGCGGCCGGCCTACGAATTTTTTAAATACAGCCACGCCAGCGTGGTATACAATGCCCTGGCCGAAATACCGCAGCTGAAAAAAGTGGTACAGGTGGGCATCCGCGACTACAGCAAAGGCGAGTGGGAATACGTACAGCAACATGCCGACCGGGTGACCTGCTACCTCGACCGCGACATCAAAGACCGCATGTACGAAGGCGCTAACTGGCGCAGCATTTGCGACGACATTGTTGCGCAGCTACCACAAAAAGTGCACATCAGTTTTGATATAGATGGGCTGGACCCCAAACTGTGCCCGCACACCGGCACACCGGTGCATGGTGGCTTTCAGGCCGACCAGGTAAACTTTCTTTTCAGGCGAGTGCTACAAAGCGGCCGCAGCATCATTGGTTTTGACCTGGTAGAAATAGGCGTAGGCGATACCAACTGGGATGCCAACGTAGGGGCCTGCGAACTGTGGAACCTGTGCAACCTGATGATTGGCAGCAACCAATAAATTTTGCCCATGCAGCCAGCCACGCCGCCTCCTGCCGATCAGTTCGATTTTGTGATCACGCTGCGGTCGAATACCCACCGGGCTATCAACATCACCAGCCAGGTGCTGCTGGTCATCTTCCTCATCAGCTATTTCCAATTTCTGTTTCGGGTAGGCATGTTTGGCAGCAACCTGTGGCTCACGCTGATCCCGGTATTCATCATTGGCTTGTGGCTGTATGGGTGGGTGCGCAGCAGCCAGCCCGGTTTTCAGGTACACTACCGCCTCGAGCTGATGATGGCCGCTATGGGATGGCTCTTTCTGCCCATTTTTCCGGGTCACTTGTTGGTGGGCATTGCGTATGTGCTGATGGCTATTTTGGAACGCTGGGTAAAAAAGCCCGATGAGTTCGGCTTCAGCAAGGCTATCATCGTCCGCAATTCATTTCCGAGAAAGCAATACGAATGGTTTGAGGTGGACAATGTGATGATACGCGACAACCTGTT
>CANHEC010000271.1 GCA_947459455.1 Chitinophagaceae bacterium | reverse complement strand
TCGCTGGAGGATTTCAGCCGTCCCCGTTCTACCGGCGTGAATGCCATCACCATTGTAGAAGGCGACCAACTGCTGGCAGCACAACTGACCGACGGTAGCAGCGAGGTGATGCTGGCCGTGAAATCGGGCCGGGCCATCCGATTCCCCGAAGACAAGGTGCGCCCAACAGGCCGTGGCGCCATTGGGGTAGGTGGCATAGAGGTAGATGATGAGAAGGACGAAGTGATAGGGATGCTGTGCGTAAGCAAGGCCGATCTGGAAACGAAGATGATACTGGTAGTGAGCGAAAAAGGCTTTGGCAAGAAGACCTCGGTGGACGAAGACCGCATCACCAACCGCGGAGGAAAGGGTGTTAAAACTATCAGTATAACGGAGAAGACCGGTAACCTGGTAGGAATTTTGACCGTATCAGACGATGAAGATCTGATGATTACCTGCAAATCGGGCATCACCATCCGCACCAGTGTAGAAAGCATTCGGGAGGCAGGCAGAGCCACGCAGGGCGTGAAGTTGATAAGGCTGGAGGAAGATGATGCCATAGCAGCCATTTCACGCATCGACCGCGAAGAGGAGGAGGACGAAGCACTGGCTGAAACAGCAACCGGCACTACCGATGATGCACCGGCTACAACAGATGAAGGCGATCAACCGCCTGCTGACATAAACGACACGCCCGAACCCAACACACCCTGATTCAACCGTTCATTCAAATAACAATTCTCTGAAAATGAAACGTTTACAAATGTTATTGGGTGCGGCGCTGCTTGCCAATGCGGCCATGGCCCAGTTTGATGATGTGAAAGCAGCCCTTATTATCAACAAGGTGGCCGATGCCAAACAGAAGCTGGAAGCATTGATGGCCAAACCAAAAAACCAAACCAAGCCCGAAGGGTATATCCTGAAAGCCGCGTTGATAGACAAGCTGGCCAAGGAACCCGGTAACGAAGGTAAGGTGGATGAAATGCGGGATTCGTCGATAGCCGCCTACAGAAAGTACCTGGAAATGGATCCGGCAAAGTCGCTGGTGAATGACCCCACGTATCAAGGGGTGCCCATCAGCTACTATATGGACTTCTTCAACACCGGTTACAAAGCGTTTCAAGGCAAAGAATGGGAAAAAGCCTCCAATTTGTTCGACAAAACAGTAGAATGGGGCAGCTTTCTGATCAGCAACAAGATGGTGAAAATGGAATTCGACACCAATGCCCATGTGCTGGCAGGTGCTTCGTACCAAAACTGGAAGAAAGAGGACGAGGCCGCCAAGTATTTTACCAAAGTAACCGACCGGAAAATCGGGGGCGAAGGCAACGACTTCATGTACCAGTTCCTGATGGGTTACTACTTCAGGGCCAACCAGATTGACAAGTTCGAAGCCATTCGAGCTGTCGGGAAAGAACTGTATCCTACGAATGAGTATTTCTTGTTTACTGAAGCTGATTTCATAACTGACATGAGCGACGGCCCAGAAAAAATAGGCAGGATTGAAGCACGACTCCAAAAAGACCCGTCAAATCCGGAAAATATTAAGCTGATAGCCGACTATGGCAAATCCTTGCACTATAAGTTGAATTCAGTACCCGACCTGATCGGAAAAACAAAAGACGAGGTGATCGCCATGATCGGTAATCCTAAAAATGTGACAAGCACCACCACGGAAGCCGGTAAATCTGAAATGATGTTTTATGACGGGGTTAGTATCAACTTAGATGCGAAAGGAAAAGTCGACTGGGTGCGGGACGAAGAAGGAAAACTGGATAAGGAACTGCCGGTGGCATATGGAGTGTCGAATTACGACGAGATAGAACAAAAAATGATTCAGATGTTGTCCAAGGCCGGGGACCTGTTGCCTGAGGACGGAACATCATATTTTTATATCGGCGACCATTTTGTGAGAAAGGCAGGAAGAGTTGATGAAGAAATTCGGAAGGTAGGAGAGCAAATTAAAAAAGCCAATGCCAACGCTAAACCTGATAAAACCGGTAAACTCCCGCCGCCGCCAAAAGAACTCACCGAAAAGCGGGAGAGCCTGAAGAAGGCGTATGATGTGGAAATTGAAAAGGGGTTGCCATATTTGATAAAGGCGGCTGAAGCCTATGCCAAGATGCCGGGCATCAAAGGGATGGACCTGAAAAACTATAAGTCTGTTGCTGACTTACTCATCATCATTTACGGCAACAAGAAGAATTCAGCAAAGCAACCGGCAGACAAAGCCAAGTGGGAAGCGGAAGAAAAGAAATGGAACGATATCTACAGCAAGATTAGCCACTAATTCATACAGGACAGGGCCAGTCGAAAGCTGGCCTTTTCCTCTTTACCCATACTTAACATAATATTAATTATGAACTAAACCGTGTACAAAGTCTAGGCTCGTTTTCACCACGGCTGCCATAGCCGGTGTCGTTCCAGCGCCAGCCGCCGGATGCTTTCGGTTGAAGGTGTGATCGCCTTCTACGATTGACAGTTGAGCCCCAGGCGCCCAAATCGTGAGCAGAGACGCAGCTGCCGGCGGCACCGATACATCTTCCCGACCATGTGCCACTAACAGCGGCTTTTTGCAGGTTGCTAACCTGGTTTCCAAATCAAACCGGCAGACATTATTTTCCCAATCCTGGTACAGCTGATAATGCAGCGGTATCTTTTGGCGGCTCCTTCCATTCAGGTAATACTGCACGCCGGTTTGCTGCCATTCCTGCATTCGTTCGGGCGACCAGCGCTCCCACGGCGTTTTACAAGCGGCCGGTGCAGCCCAACTAATGGCTGCATCCACCGCCGCAAACTCGCAGGCAGCCAGCAAGGCAACCGTACCGCCCATGCTATGCCCAACCAACACCAGCGGCGCCCTTTGGCCACCCGGATGCTGCTTTTCAAATTCAGCATTGTCCAGGAACGATAACACCTGGTCCAGATCAAACAGCATATGGCTGTAGTTATTACTCGCAAAGCCTTCCAAATCAACAAATTCGGTTGGATACTCTGGCGAGGTGCCATTGAGGGAGAAATTGAAACGGATGTAGCGCATACCCGCCGCCAGCCACTGCGTCGCCAAATAATCATTGTCGCCCCAGTCTTTGAAACCACCAAAACCGTGCAGGTAAACCACGGTGGCTTTGGGGGTGTCCACCATATCAAACACATCTACCGGAATTCGACGGCCCAAGCTTCCCTCCAGTATGTACGAAACTTTTCGCATCTTCTGTTTCTCTTTCGGTCGAAGCTACGGCAGTATTCTGCCGGAAATAACCCGAACCGACTTTCGTGTGAATAAACTACCGCCGCTGTGGCAGCGATCAGCTCCTTATTTTCATGCCCTTAATATTCCCGCTTCCTTATGCAGAGAAGAAAGTTTCTGAAACTAAGTAGTTTATCGGCAGCTGCCCTGGCGGTGCCACCCGCTGCTGAAGCCGCTCCTACGGCTGGCTCGCCTATCGTCATCAGCACCTGGGCGCCCAATGTGAAGGCCAATGCAGCAGCCTGGCAGGTACTGCAGGCAGGCGGCAGCGCCCTGGATGCCGTGCATACCGGCGTGCAGGTGCCCGAGGCCGACCCTGACGACCAGAGTGTGGGCTACGGTGGCCTTCCCGACCGCGATGGCAAGGTGACCCTCGATGCCTGCATCATGGATCACAAAGGAAACATTGGGGCAGTAATGTGCCTGGAGCACATTATGCACCCCATTTCGGTAGCCAGGCTGGTGATGGAAAAAACGCCACACGTGCAGTTGGTGGGCGAAGGCGCATTGCGATTTGCGTTGGAAAATGGGTTTAAGAAAGAAAACCTGCTGACCCCCAAAAGCGAGGCAGCCTGGAAGGAATGGCTGAAAACTTCGAAATATAGCCCCATGACCACGGTGGAAAACCTGCTGGAGCGCATCAAAGACAACCACGACACCATTGGTATGCTCGCCCTGGATGCTGCCGGCAATATCAGTGGGGCCTGTACCACCAGCGGCATGGCATTCAAAATGGCTGGCCGGGTGGGCGACTCCCCCATCATTGGCGCCGGCCTGTATGTAGACAATGAAGTGGGCGCAGCCACCGCGACCGGTGTGGGCGAAGAAGTAGTGCGCATTTGCGGTAGCCACACTGTGGTAGAGTACATGCGGCATGGCTACAGTCCGGCCGATGCGTGTAAAGAAGCCGTGCGCAGACTGGTAAAAATGCGGGGCGAAGCGGTAGCCCGCCAACTGCAGGTAGGCTTCATTGCATTGAACAAAAAAGGCGAGTTTGGCTGCTACGGCCTCACAGCGCAGTTTTCGATGGCGGTACGCAGCAGTCCAGGCGAGCAGGTCATCAACGCCCCTCACCTGCTGTGAATAACTACAATGTTGCAACATTAAGTTTCAGACAAGTCAACCGGCTGTATCAGTTTTTTATTAGCTTCGGTTCGTTATTGCTTCAGAAAAATCAGGATTCCCATGCTCAGGAGACTACTGCCGGGTGCTGCCTTGCTGGTAGCAGTGTTCGCTTTTTCTGCTTGTAAAAAAGCGGTGCAAGAAGCCAAAGAAGACTTTGTTGTCAATTTGATTGTCAACAACTTATGG
>CANHEC010000270.1 GCA_947459455.1 Chitinophagaceae bacterium | reverse complement strand
TGAGCGTTCCGGTTCGATGTCAGTCATCGTCAGCTCCAGCACACCGCTAAACTCACGGGTTTGGCCTACGTCCAGTTTCGAGCGAAACTCTTCCGTTACCCCTGCCCTGTCGAAAATGGCCAGGTACATGGTAGTAGTGGGATTGCTTTTAAAGCGGGGATTTCTGCGCAGGGAAAGCTTATGCCCGCCAAAAGACACCGTATCGCCGAAATTGAACTGTTCCCACTTCCCATCATAGTTTGATACCCGATAACCGCTAGCGGTCATTTCAATACGGGCCTCGCCAAAGAAAACAGCTGCTTCTTCATGGTTACCCGGCTTGAAATAGTCAACAATAAAAGGACTCTTCTTGCCGTACAGCATCAGTTTGCGTATACGTCCCTCAATGAAAAACTGCAGGTCGATATCCAACGAGTCGATTACCCGATGCATCAGGGTGTACGACTTCAGTACATCCATCTCGTTTTCAATGCTGCGGTCGTTGGGTCGTATATCCAGCGAGCTCAGTATTTTCTGCTCATCGGCACCTACCCGCCGGTCGCGTATCAGCACCAGCGAGTTTGAGCGGTACAAAGGGGTAGAAAACTCCAGATAAATCTGCGCAAACAGGATGCTGAATATAACGGCCAGCACGTACCACGGCAGTTTTGAAACGGCTTTAGACGCTAACTTCAGTACATCCAGCTTGCCTGTACCGGCCTGAGGCCCCAGGCTTATTCTTTCCCGCGAAGCGTTTTGCATTGCGTTATCCATCTATCGAGCAATAATTTAATTAGCGTGCCAGGTTGATCACCAACGTGGTAATGGCTATCAGTACCGTAGCAAACAATGTGGTAGTAGTGCCCACATTTCTTACCCGCTTTTCGCTGTTGGCCGGCACGTAAATCACGTCATCGGGCTGGGGGTAAAAGAAAGGGGAATTCAGAAAGGAGGTGTCATTCATGTTGATGTGCCCGACAATACGACTGCCATCGGCGCTTTCACGATACACCTTCAGTCGCTGCAGGTCGGCAAAATCGGTGGTAAAGCCCACTTGCGCCAGCACTTCAAAAAGGTTTGGCTGATCTTTTGGCATCACAATAGTGGCAGGTGCCTTCACTTCACCAAAAATGGTGACCCCCCGTTTTGGCAGGTCTACATATACCAGCGGATCCTTGAGCAATGGGGTGATCATTTCTTGCAGTTGCATCCGCAATTGCGACCGGGTAAGTCCTTCTGCCTTCACCTTGCCAATCATCGGAAAAGTGAGAAAACCGTCATTGTCAACCAACTGGCCGGTAATGTCTTTGCCCTCGGTAGCCTGCACAGTGGTCTCGGCTGCCACACTGGTGTACGCATTCAGCTGCTCTACAGTCGCCTTGTTAAGCCCTGCAAATCGAACCCGCACCAGGTCATTTTTTCGGATGACCAGTTCGCCAGTTTGGAAAGGATACTTGGCTACCTGCAGGGTCTTGGTGGAGTCGAGGTACTGTGTCATCACATTGTAGCGCACCGGCGAACATGAAAACACAGACAGCAGAGAGGCTACCAAAAGCAGCCCGCATGAACTTCTGAAAAAAGCAGTGGTGGTCATTAGTTGGCGTTGAACGAAGTGTGCAAATGTAGCCATTAAAGCTTCCGAACAAAATGGACACAACCCGTTGTGGATGAATAACAAAGGCCACTCTTTCGGGTGGCCTTTGTTGGTGGATAAAATGAGCGAAACTATTAGCGGGCAGCAGTTCGCCCTTTGCTGATGATCTCTTCCATAATCCGGGTAGTTTCATACAGGTAGCGGTCTTTCTTTAGGTTTTTCAACCAGGTCATGAAGCGTTCGCCTTTGTCCTTGTCCATTTTATCAATCCGCTGCTGATCGGCGTCTATGAAGCTGATATCCATCGGCGTTTCCAGGCTCTGCAGCTTCTCATTTTGCTCCACCGTGGTCCGGATGCGCTTCTGCAGCGCCTGATAATCAGGCAAATAAAGGTTTACGACCCGGTCGTTCACCTTGCTGAGCCATTCGGCATTGGTGCGAATCAGCCGGAAGGCCTCGTTGGCGGCCACCTTAGGCTGATAGCTGGATTGAACCTGCGCAATGTCGGCACTGGAAGGCCAGTTCAGGTAGTTGGCTTT
This sequence comes from Chitinophagaceae bacterium, assembly GCA_947459455.1. Lineage (GTDB taxonomy): Bacteria > Bacteroidota > Bacteroidia > Chitinophagales > Chitinophagaceae > Phnomibacter. Next base: position 2,439 of record CANHEC010000270.1, on the reverse strand, counting down.
CTGGATTTCGTCGTACCCAAGGGCGTTCGGCGAGTCTTTTTCGCGGCTGCGGGTGAACTCATACACGTCGGGCAACTCGATGTCGGGTTTCACCCCATTCAGCTGGGTAGAACCACCATTGATCCGATAGAATTTCTGCAAAGTGAGCTTCAGGCTTCCCAGTTCGCTCACCGGCATCATAAAGCCTGAATTGCGATCGAGACCAATATTGCGCTGCACGGTACCCTTGCCAAAGCTTTGGGTACCCACTATCAGCCCCCGCTTGTAGTCCTGTATAGCCGCTGCAAAAATCTCAGACGCCGAAGCGCTGTATTCGTTGATCATAACCACCAACGGGCCATCATACAGTACCCCCTTGTCCCGGTCGCGGTATACACTCGCTTCGCCATCGCGGCCCTTTACCTGCACCACCGGCCCATCTTCTATAAACAGGCCCACCATCTGAATGACATCCTGCAGCGAACCACCGCCATTAAACCGCAGGTCCATCACAATGCCGTCTACCTTCTCCTCCTTCAGCTTCTTCACTTCGTTGGCCACGTCACGGGCACTGCGGGCACCATTGGGGTCTTCAAAGTTGGCATAGAATTCCGGCAGGAAAATATAGCCGATCTTACCAGCTTCAGACTTCACAATGGCACTGCGGGCGTAGGTTTCCTCCTGTACTATCTTTTCCCGTATCAGGCTCACTACCTTGATAGAGCCATCCCCTTTTTTCAGGGTCAGGCGCACTTCGGTACCCTTCTGGCCACGAATCAGTTTTACGGCGTCGGTGGTTTCAAAACCAGCCACGTCTACCGGGTCGCCAGCACCTTGCCCTACTTTCAAAATCACATCGCCCACCTGTATTTCGCCGCTCTTCCAGGCAGGGCTGCCTGTTACCAGGCTCACTATCTTGATAGCGCCATCCTGCTCACTCAGCTGGGCGCCAATGCCAAAAAACTCACCGCTCATAGCCTCGTCGAAAGCCCGCTTTTCTACCGGCGGAAAGAACTGCGTATGCGGGTCCATGGCTTCGGCCACGGTATTAATGAAGAGGTTGAACTTTTCGTCCACGGTAAACTTGTTTTTCAGGCGATCAAAAGTGCGGTCCCAAATCTTCAGCACCCGCTCACGGGCTTCCCGCTCCAGCGTGCTATCGGCCTTTACTACAAAATCCTTTTTGCCGGCATTCTTTTCCCGCATTTCCAGGGCATCGGCATAGCGCTCCAGCACCATGTATTTCAGCCGCTTGCGCCAGTTGTCTTCCAGTTGCGCAGCATTGCTGGCAAAAGGCTGCTTGCTACCGTCCAGGTCGGCAGTCTCCTTTACAGTAAAGTCGAATGGCTTGCTGAGGAGCTTGCGGTACACAGCTTGCGACTCGGACAGCCTTTTACCAAAAATGGCATCCAGCGCCGGTACCAATTCCATACGGCCGGTACGCAGTTCGTTGTCGATATTTGTTTCAAAGCGCTTTAGCTCCGCAATGTCTGCCTGAAGCAGAATGGTCTTGTCCGGATCTACATCATTCAAATATGTTTTGAATACCTGCTTCGAAAACTCGTCGTTCAGCTCCTTTGGATTAAAATGGGCCTGCTCGAGCAGCTCAGCCACAATCGTCAGTATTTTTTCGTAGCGGCCAGCCGGCTCACTGTGCCGCTTACCCCAACTTTTAGCTACCACCAGCACCAGCAGCAGCGTGGCTGCCACCAAAAAGGGCCTCACTTTTTTACTCATCATAAATTGTCCAATTTTCCGCATGAGTTTCAAACGTACTGATAAAAAAACATCGCAAACGGCCACTTGTTGAAATTAACAATGTATGGCCCGGGCTGGTTATCTGGCCACTGATCCCAGCTTTTTTGAAAGCAGCCATTTGTTCGAAAAACGGTTTTCCCTATTTTTGCGCTCCCAAAAAAACGGAGATTGTAGCTCAGTCGGTTAGAGCGTCAGATTGTGGCTCTGAAGGCCGGGGGTTCGAATCCCCTCATTCTCCCAGCATTTTTAAAACACTTGGCTCCCGCCCCGGCGGGAGTTTTTGTATCCCCAATTGTTCGCATGAGTTACCTGGTTTGGACATTGCCCCTGATCTCAGCCTTCATCGGATGGATCACTAACCTGATTGCCATCAAAATGCTGTTTCACCCGCGGCTACCGGTGCGGGTATTGGGTATCACCATCCAGGGCATATTTCCTAAGCGGCAGCAGCAGTTTGCCCAAAAGCTGGGTAAACTGGTCAGCGAAGAGCTCCTGTCTTTTGACGAAATAGCCGCCACCATCAGCAGCAGCGACAATCTGCAAAAGCTACAACCACTGGTAGAACAGCACGTAGACCGCTTTTTGCGTGAAAAGCTGGGCGCCGAAATGCCCATGCTCAGCATGTTCATCGGCGACAAAACTGTTCAAAAATTGAAGGGTGTTTTCATGGAGGAGTTGAACAGCCTTTTTCCGGAGCTGATG
>CANHEC010000269.1 GCA_947459455.1 Chitinophagaceae bacterium | reverse complement strand
CATTACTGTTCGCATTGAACTGGGCGACACCAATCCCGAACATGAGGTAGTGATGGTAGCCGAAAACCTGGGTGCTATTCCACCCAATACCTCCCTGATGATTGTAAAGGCCGGTAGCAAACGCTACACCGTGCGGCTGGCCAGTACCGAGCAAAAAAATGCGGCGGTGCGCTTTCGGTATGATCCCGATGCACCGAAATAGAATATATTGCCGCAAAGTTTTTCCTTGCGCAACAACGTTATCATCCAACAGCTCTACTTCGGTACCCGGTTTTACTGGTTTGGATTAATGTCCGGTGGCATGTTCGTGCTGGTTTGGATGTTGGAGTGGCCCATCGAAATAGCCCAGGTTTTCTTCCTGCTGTGGTTGGGGCTCAGCCTTACTGATCTTGTGTATCTGTTTTTGCCGCGGCATCGGTTTACCTGCACCCGCAGTATTGCAGCCCGCATCAGCAATAGCGATTACAACCCCGTAAAGCTGATGCTGTGGCACTCCTACCCACTGCCGGTACGCATTCGCCTCATCGAGGAGTTTCCGGAGCAACTGCAGGCCCGCGACAACACCTATCGTGGCAAATTTGCCCCCTACAAAAAGCACGACGTACAGTACATGCTGCGCCCGGTGAACCGTGGCGACTACCAGTTTGGCCATACCATTTGCGTCATCGGTTCCCAACTGGGCCTCATAAAGCGCCGGCGCAAAGGCAGCGAACCACAATTGGTAAAAGTCTATCCATCGTTTTTGCAGCTGCGTCAGTTTCAGCTGCTGGCGCAAACAGCGCAGGTGCAGGAGCAGGGCACCCGTCAGCTGCGCAAAATTGGCCATAGCCTCGAGTTTGATCATATAAAAGCCTACGTACGGGGCGATGATATACGGGCGGTGAACTGGAAGGCTACTGCCCGGCGGGCCGACCTGATGGTGAACAGCTATGTGGACGAGCGGAGCCAGCAGGTGTACTGCGTGATTGACAAAGGGCGGCTTATGAAAATGCCCTTCAAAGGTCTGAGCCTGATGGACTACGCCATCAACAGTACGCTGGTGATGGCCAGCGTGGCGCTGCACCGGCAAGATCGGTTTGGGCTCATCACGTTTTCGCACCGCAGCGGCGAATATGTAAATGCCGATAAAAAGCCAGGTCAGCTGAAAATAGTACAGGAGGCGCTGTATCGCATCAACACCGAATTTTTTGAAAGCGACTACGAGAAGCTGTACCTGCAGCTACGCACCCAGGTGAAGCAGCGCAGCATGATTGTGCTGTTTACCAACTTCGAATCGGCTGCCGGTATGCGCCGCCAGCTACCCTACCTGCGCCTCATTGCCCGGCACCACCTGCTGCTGGTGGTATTTTTCGAAAACACCGAACTGGCCCAACTGGCCGATACGCCTGCCGGCAACCTGAATGAGTTGTACACCAATACCATTGCCGGCAAGTTTGTATTTGATAAAAAAATGATGGTACGGGAGCTGACCAAGCACGGCATTATGAGCCTGCTGACCCCGCCCGAAGAACTGACCATTCAGGCGGTGAACAAGTATGTAGAGCTGAAAACGCGGCAGGCCGTATGATACGCCAGCCTGCTATTGGCCGCCCGATCCCCTATTTTTGCGCCAGCGCTGCGGCGCTTTTTTTATGGAAAAAATGACACAGCAGCAGATGGCCGAAGGCCAGGTATTGCTGATAGATAAGCCGCTGGAGTGGACCTCGTTTGATGTGATTGGCAAGTTGCGCTGGCTGTTCAAAATCAAAAAAATAGGCCACGCCGGTACACTGGATCCGCTGGCCACCGGCCTGCTCATTGTGTGCACCGGCCGTTTTACCAAAAAGATCAACGAATACATGGGCATGCCCAAGGAGTACACGGGCACCATCACGCTGGGGGCCACTACCCCCACTTATGATCTGGAAAGTGAACCCACCGATTTCAAACCGTGGCAGCATTTGCAGTTGACCGATTTGCAAGCGGCTTGTCTGCCCTTTGTAGGCCCCATTTTGCAGGTGCCTCCTGCGCATTCCGCCATCAAAATTGGGGGTAAGCGGGTGTACGAGCTGGCCCGCCAGGGCAAAGAAGTAAAGCTGGAGCCCCGACCGGTGACGATTGATGAGTTTACGATAACCGCTGTGGAAGAGAACCGGGTGCACTTTTTAGTGCGCTGCAGTACCGGCACCTATATCCGCAGCCTGGCGCATGATTTTGGGCAGCAGCTGGGTTGTGGCGGCTACCTCTCGGCGCTGCGCCGTACCAAAATCGGTGAGTTTTCGGTAGATGATGCCGACAGCATTGAGAGCCTGACCGAACGGTTTGATGCCAGCAGCATAGCGCCTAAACTGCCCAAGCCGCCTGCTCAGAAGGGATAGCCGATGCCAAACTGCAGCGCCACATTGCTGCGGTTGTTGGTACCCAGGCGGTTGGTACTTTTCCACTCAAAGGTGCGCAGCCAGCCAGCACCTTCCCGCACGGGGTCTTTTACCTTAAAGGCAGCATCGAGGCGAATGACAAGGAAACTAAGGTCCCACCGGATGCCATAGCCGACCGCTACTGCCAGATCGCGGTACAGGTGCTTCAGCTCCAGCGCCCCCGATCCATCCTGGTAGGGCCGCCGCCGCCAGATATTGCCAATATCGGTAAAGGCTGCTCCCTGCAGATTGTAGCCAAAGAAGCGGGCCAGCCGCATGCGGTATTCGGCGTTCAGTTCCAATTGTACATCGCCAAAACGGTCGGTAAAAATGCTGCTGGTATCGCTCAGCAGGCTATTGCCCACGCCCAATTGGCGTACGCTCCAGGCCCGCATACTGTTGCTGCCGCCTGCCACAAACTGCCTGAAAAATGGCAGGGTACCCTGCCGGCTGCCCGACAGATCCCAGCCCGTGCCCACGTATAGGCGCAGATTGACAGAGTTTTTGCGCAGCTTCACCTGGTGGTTGTACTGCCCTTCCCAACGCACAAACTGGAAAAACTCCACATTTCGGCTCGATAGCCAGCGGCTCACACCAGGCAGCGTCACTTCGGCTGCGGTACGAAAAAGGCCGGAATGGCGACTGTTTTTAAAATCGATCCGGCGGTCGAAGGTGGCCCGGGTGCTGATGATATTACCGGTACTGAAGGCAAAGATGAGCGACGGGTTGGCCAGTATTTCCCTGAAAAGACTATCGCCCCGCAGGCGGTTGATTTCGAAGGCCGGAAAAGCAATGCTGTAGCCGTTTTTGCCCTTTCGCCACTCCCACTGTATGCTGGTGGCAAAAGTAACCTGCCGGAAAAACTGGAACCGATCGGTATACGTGCCGCCAAAATTGAGCAGCGTCTTTCGATTGTCCAGCGCCCGGGTATCCAGCTGGCGCATGGGCCATATCAGCCGCGGCAGCGAAAAGGTTTGGTTGATATTGGCAATAAAGGACTGAAACACACCCGAGGTGCCTGACGAAGCCTGGTTGTTCAGCTCGAAGCCGGCCCGGGCCGTGGTGGTGCTTTGGGTGCCCCGCTTCCACACATTGCGGTTGTTGTGCGTCAGTGCCAGGCCCATGGCCAAAAAGCGGCCGGCCAGCACGTTGGCCGCACTGATATTGTTGTTCTGGCTGCCCTCCAGGTCTACCTGAAAGTTTTGCTTTTTGCTGGGTACCAAAAACAGGTCGAAGCTGACGCGGCCCGAATCGTTTCGGAAGCTGGTAGCTGAACGCACATCTACCTGCTGCCAGGGGCCCATCTGGCTGTAGCCATTGATGGTTTTGAAGTAATACCGATCGTTGTACAAGCGCCCGGGCAAAAGGTAGTTGGTGCGGCGCAGCATTTTTTCCTGGTACATGCCGGTGCGCTGCACAATGTTTACCCCGCGTTCGTTTTGCAGGCGCACAAAGCCCGAGTCGCTCAGCAGCAGGCTATCTACCTGTTCGCTCAGGCGGGTTTCGGGGTAAATGGTCACCGAGTCGACGTAATAAGGGGCAAACACCGCCGGATCGGTACCCGGCCGCTGCAGCAGCCGCACCCGGGCGCTGGGGTTGTCTTTGCGCCGCTGTGCTGCCAGTTGCTGTTCTATCGGGTCCAGGTCGAAGCTTACCAGTGAGGGATCGGTGGTATCTACTTCTGCCAGCAGGGCGCCCCGCCCCATTCTGAAATAGCCATGTTCGCGAAGCATAGCCGACAGGCGGTCGAGTTCGGCCGCAATGGCTGGTTTGCTGTACTGCTGCCCTTTTTTCAAAACCGCTTTGCCAGCATGCTCCAGGGCCAGCTGCAAGAGTGCACTGTCGGCAAAGGCGTAGATCACGGTATCCACGGTCAGCGGCTTGCCCAGCGTCAGTCTGAATTCGGTCGTTACTTCTACCCGCTGGCTGCGCTGGCCGCCAAAAAACCTGGAGCTGCGCTGCAGGGTATCCATTTTTACTACGACCGTGTCGAACTGTACGTTGTAATAGCCTTCGCTGTTGAGGTAGCCGTTCATAAACAGCTTGCTCTTATCAATACTGGCCGAATCGAACACCGGCGGCTTTACCACCTGCGTAAAACCCAGCACACTGCGGGTGGGCACGGCCAGGCTATCGGCCACAAACTGTACCAGCTGCTCCTGCAGCAGGTTGCGCTGT
>CANHEC010000268.1 GCA_947459455.1 Chitinophagaceae bacterium | reverse complement strand
GTGACACGGCAGGGTGGTACCGATGATTTGAATACCAAAATGTGGATTGTGCAATAGGCGTGTTCAAAGCCGCCATCTGTTGAATAGCACACGCACACTATGCGCTATCCTTCACCTCCCTACAAAGCACTTGCAGTTGGCTGGCTGCAAGTGCTTTTCTTATTTGTCGGTACAAAAGCAGGGTTTAGTCAGTCGTTGCTGCCTGCCATGTTGCCCGGCCATACACTGCCCGCCTGGCAGTCCGGATGGCTTGATATTCACCACATCAATACCGGCCGGGGCAATGCTGCTTTTTGCATCCTGCCCGATGGCACTACGTTGCAAATTGATGCCGGTGAACTGGCGATTACCGATGCACGAACCCTGACGGCCCGCAATGCCCGCATTCGTCCCGATACCAGTCGGCGGCCTTACGAGTGGCTGGCTCACTACATCGGGCAGGTGATGCCCGCTGGCAAGTACCTGATTGATTATGCTTTGATCACGCATTTTCATGATGATCATTTCGGTAATTGGTATCCGTGGGCTCCGTTGTCGCCAGATAGCGCCTATGTGCTTACAGGTATTACCGGCCTCGGATCGCTTATTCCTATTGCGCACCTGCTGGATAGAGCAGCGCCGCATTACAACTACCCCTATGCACTACATACCAATGCCGGCCGGCTGAGTGGTGAAATTGATTTCAGCGCTACTATGAATAACTACTCTGCTTTTGTCGTTCGTCAGCAGCAAAAAGGCATGCAGTTGTCTGGTCTTCAGGCTGGCAGCAGGCGGCAAATAGTACTGAAGCATCAGCCTGATTTGTATCCGAACTGTTTTGTACGTAATGTCAAAAGTGGTCCGAATATCTGGACTGGCAAGGGTGATTCTTCTTACCTGCACTTTACCGATGCCGACACCAGTGGCCGGCGTTCGTGGCCCGATGAAAATGCGCTGAGTTGTGCCATTAGTATTCATTACGGTCCTTTCGTTTACTATAGCGGTGGCGATAATCCCGGACAGTTGTTTGATGGCGACCGACAACAGCGTGATGTCGAAACGCCTATTGCCAGAGCGTTGGGCGCTGTCAGCGTAGCCTCGATGGATCATCATGGCAATCGTCACGGCCTCAATAAGTTTTTCATCCAAACGCTTCGGCCCAAAGTTTGGGTTGGTCAAACATGGTCGGCCGACCACCCCGGACACGAGGTACTGATTCGGCTGACCTCCCGCCATGTTAGCCCTTACCCGTCTGATTTGTTTGCAACCAATATGTTGGAGGCCAATCGGTTGGTGATTGGTCCACTGATTGATAGCGCCTACAAATCGCAACAGGGACATGTAGTGGTGCGGGTGGCGCCCGGCGGACAAACGCTTTATGTGATTGTGCTGGATGATGATACCGAGAAGCCTGTGATCAAGCTGGTGGCAGGCCCGTATCAAAGCCAGCCTTATTGATGTTGAAATCTCACTTACATTTAAAGCAATACCCACATGAAAAAAATGCTTTGCCTGGTATTGGCAGCTGCCATAGCTCAGTTAGCAGTAGCCCAGGCCCTTACGGAAAACATAGTACTGGTCACGCTGGATGGACTCCGCTGGCAGGAAGTATTCAAAGGAGTGGATACTGCCATTTTGAATGAACCGCGGTATACAAGAGGAAAAAAAGGGCTGGCCGAAATGTTTGATGCGGAGAGTCCGGCATCGAGGCAAAAGTTGATGCCATTTTTATGGTCGGTGGTAGCCAAGGATGGTGTGCTTCTCGGCAACCGTGCGTTGGGAAGTAAGGTAAACAATGCCAACCCACACTGGTTTTCCTATCCCGGCTACAATGAGTTATTAACCGGTTTTCCTGATCCGGCTGTCAACTCCAACGACAAGCGGTACAACAAGCACGTTACGGTGCTCGAGGCATTGAATCAGCATCCCGCGTTTGCGGGTAGGGTGGCTGCATTTGCTACCTGGGATGTTTTTCCCTACATCATTAATGCGCCGCGCAGCGGTGTTTTGGTTAATGCTGGCATGGATAGCTTTCCTGCGTTGACGCCGACTCTCGCAGTGTTGAATGATATGCAAGCCATAGCGCCGCAGCCTATCGGCGTACGCCCCGATTTGCTTACGTTTTTTGCGGCCCGCGAATACTTGCAGGCTCGCCAACCACGGGTGTTGTACATCGCTTTTGATGAGACGGATGACTATGCACACGCCGGCCTGTACAACGAATACCTGCGGGCTGCTCATGCCGAAGATCAAATGCTGGCCAACCTTTGGAACCTGTTGCAAAGCCTGCCACAATACAAAGGCAAAACCACGCTGATTGTTACGACCGATCATGGCCGTGGCGATGCAGTAAAAGACCAGTGGCGTGACCATGGTGCCAAGGTGCCCGATGCCAGTGAGGTGTGGATGGCTGCTATTGGACCCGGCATTAAGCCGTTGGGCGAGGCAAGTAATACTGGTCAACAGCAACAGGGGCAGATAGCTGCTACTATCGCCCGTTTGTTGGGTATTACCTATCAGCCTGCGCATTCGGTTTTACCGCCGTTGCAGGTAGTATTGACACAGTAATGATACATCAAAAGAGGAAACCATGTTGACACCCGCCGAAAAAGCTGAGCAGTTGTTGCAGTTGTTTGAGCAATATGGCCAGGCCGATTATATAGGTGAGCCGGTGAGTCAGTTGGCGCATGCCCTGCAGTGCGCACAACTGGCGCAGCATGCCGGCGCCGATGAGGAACTGATACTCGCAGCCTTGCTGCATGATGTGGGGCACCTGGCCGATTCGGCTAATCCTGCCCTGGCAGGTGCGCATATGGATGGTTTTGGATTGGTCGATCATGAAATGCTGGGTGCACAGTATTTGCGAGGCCTCGGTTGTAGCGAAAGGCTTGCCTGCCTGGTGGCTTCGCATGTGCAGGCTAAGCGCTATTTGGTGTATAGCGAACCGGCGTATGCTGCTGCGCTGTCGGAGGCCAGCCGGCAAACGCTGCAGCACCAGGGCGGCCCTATGACAGCAGCAGAAGCTGAAGGGTTTGAAAGCGATCCCTGGTTTGCTGATTATATTCAACTAAGAAAATGGGATGAACAAGCGAAGGCAACCTTGATCGACATGCCTGCCTTGCGCAGTTTTCAGCCTATGCTTACTCTTCATTTCGAAAAACAAACATCATGAGCACAATAGGTTTGGTAGTATTTGATTTGGCGGGTACTACCGTGAAGGACGATGGACAGATTGGCATTTGCTTTCAGGATGCCATGGCGGCGGCCGGCTATGTATTGGCTACCGATGATATTTATCCGCTGATGGGCTATAAAAAGCCGGAAGCCATCCGCATGATGATAGAAGCGGTGTCGGGTCAACCGGCCGATCCTGCACAGGTGGCTGCCATTCACGATAGTTTCGAAAGCCGCATGGTGCAGCACTATCAGCAGCATGCCGTATTGGAAGTGCTGCCCAATGTAGAGCGGGTGTTCATCGCTTTAAAAAAGCAGGGCATCAGGGTAGGCCTCAATACCGGCTTTTCGCGGGTGATAGCCGATGCCATTGTGCATCGCCTTGGCTGGTTGTATCACGGACTGGCCGACTACCTGGTAGCCAGCGATGAAGTGCCGGCTGGCAGGCCGCACCCCTTCATGATCCAACGCATGATGGAAGCAGCGGGCATCACCGATGCAAAACAGGTGGTGAAGGTGGGCGATACCGAAGTAGATGTGCATGAAGGAATAAATGCCGGTTGCTTGTATTCCATTGCCGTGACTACCGGTGCCTTCAGTCGTGAGGCTTTACTGCCGCATGGGCCTTCACATATCATCGATGATATGGCCGAGTTGTTGAGCATCCTTGCTATTTTGCCGGAATGAGTAGCCTACAACAGCGCTTGCAGTGGTACATGGCATCGCGGCCGGCTTGGGTCACAGTGTTGTACATTTCATTGGTCAGCTTTTCGGTGTACACCTGTATGTATGGCTATCGAAAGGCATTTACGGCTGCCCGGTATGATGAGCTGGCCTACCTCGGCGTCACGCTGAAGGTGTGGCTGGTAACAGCGCAGGTGCTCGGCTACATGTTCAGCAAGTTTTATGGTATTCGGTTCATTGCCGAAAACATAGCTGCCAATCGCAGCCGGCTCATTGTGCAGCTCATTTTGCTGGCATGGTTGGCGTTGTTGGGTTTTGCCGTGCTGCCGGCCCCGTTCAATATCATTATGATGTTTTGCAATGGCTTTCCGCTGGGGATGGTATGGGGCCTTGTATTTAGCTATGTGGAGGGCCGGCGGGCCACCGAGCTGATGGGTGCAGTGCTGGCCAGCAGCTTCATTTTTGCATCGGGTTTTGCCAAGTCGGTGGCTGCCTGGCTCATGGGTAGCTGGCAGGTGCCGCCACACTGGATGCCGTTTGTAGCTGGCGCCATTTACTTGCTGCCACTGCTGGCCGCCAGTTGGCTGCTGCAGGCCGTGCCGCCGCCCACCGCGGCCGATATTGCGCAGCGTACCGTACGCCTGCCCATGGATGCTGCACAGCGCCGTTCATTTCTGCGCAACTTTGCACCTGGCCTGGTGGCGCTCATTATTGCTTACGTACTGCTCTCGGTGCTCC
>CANHEC010000267.1 GCA_947459455.1 Chitinophagaceae bacterium | reverse complement strand
TGAGCGAACCCTGCAGGATAACTACCGCAGTGCCCGGCCGGTGATTGAGTTCAACAATTTGTTGTTTTACGTAGCACCGCAGCTTTTGCAACAGGCATTGCTGCAAAGCCTGGACCAGGCCCCCGAACAAGCTCGCCTGCCCCTGCTCGACAAGGGCTATGGCACTATTTTTTCGCAGGCCTATGCCGATAGCTACCAGCAGGTACCTGCTACTGCCCCTGCCGATGGCCTGGTAAGCCTGCAGTGGCAGCCGGCCGACCAATTAGCCGACTACGATGATTGGGCGCTGCCAGCTTTGCAGCAGCAAATTGCGGCCCTGCTGGCCGAGGGGTATCAGCCGGCCGATATAGCCGTGCTGACCCGTACCAACGTGCAGGCAAGGAAAGTGGTGGAGTACCTGATGGCGCAGCAGCCCGACTACCTGGTGATGTCGGGCGATGCGCTGGCACTGGCCAACAACCAGGCTGTACAGCTGCTGATTGCGGCCATGCAATGGCTATACAATAGTCAAAACAGCATTGCGCTGTCGCAGGTGCGGCACTTGCTGGGCTTGCTGCAGGCGCCAAATGCCATCGGGAACTGGCGCATGTACGATAGCTCATCGCACGGCGATAAAAGCTTGCTGCCACCAGCCCTGGAGGAAAGGGCGCACTACCTGCGCAGCTTACCCGTTCACGAGCTGCTACACCAGCTTATTATGCTATTCGACCTGCAGCGGTTGCCGGGGCATACGCCTTACTTGCTGGCATTGGCCGATGTGGTGCAGGAGTGGAGCCGCTATGGAGAAGCAGGACTACTGGCTTTTCTGCAGTTTTGGGAAGAGGAAGGCACTGACAAAACGCTGCCCGCCAGCCGTGGTGTACAAGCAATAGAGGTAGTAACGATTCACAAGTCGAAAGGCCTGGCATACGAGGTAGTGCTGATGCCGTACCTCAACTGGGCCATCATACCCACTGGTGGGCCACAGGCAGCTACCTTGTGGGTAGATACCCGCCAGACCATTTTCAACGAAATAGGATTGGTACCGGTGGCTTACAACAATGATCTGGCCAATAGCGCTTTTGCCGAAGCCTACTATGAAGAGTTTGTACTGGCCGCTATGGACAGTTTGAACATGCTATACGTTGCATTTACACGGGTGCGCCAGCGCCTGTATGGCTGGGCCCCCTGGGTGGAGCCGGGCAAAGAGGGCAAATTTCAATTCAGGCATGTGGGCCACCTGCTGCAGCAAATAGCCGAGAGTGCCATGCTGCTACCCGCCACCCCTGCATATACCGATAGCCGCGGGATGCGAGATGAAGAAGGGCGTAGTTGGATAGTAGGGGCTGCCCCTGCGCCAACGCATGCTGACGAAGCAGTGCCGGCGCCGCCGGTGCCTGTGCCGCACTATCAGGCATGGCAGCAGGTGCTGCGGGTGAGGCCCGCCCAACTGCAGCAGCCGACCGATGAAGCGCTAACGCTGCCCCGGGCACAAGGCATACTACTGCACCAGCTACTAAGCCAGCTGCCACAGCCGGCCGCACTGCCCGAGGTGATGCTGCAAGCGCAGCGGCAAGGGTGGCTCGATGAATACCAGGCACGGCAAGTGCAAGGCATTCTGGAAAAAGTATTGCAGCTGCCAGCCCTGGCGCCATGGCAAAGTGGCCAATACAAGCGGCTGGCCGAGCGAAGCATGGTAGATGACAAAAGAGAGCTGCGCCGCCCCGATTTGGTGCTGTACCATGAGGCAGAATGCCTGGTGTATGATTTCAAGTTTACCACAGGCGATAAAGACAAAGCAAAACACACGGCACAGGTACAACAATACATGCAACTGCTGCAGCGCATGGGCTTTGCTACACCGCGGGGCTATGTAGTGTATGGGTTGGAGGCAACTGTAATAGAGATTGAAAACAACGGAGCATGACTGCTTTTTTGGAAATAGTAGCACAGCAATTGTGGCAGCAATACCAGGGGCGCCTGCACGAAGTGGCCGTGGTATTTCCCAACCGGCGCCAGTCGGTGTTTTTTGCGCATTACCTGCGCCAGCAGGCTGATGGTCCTTCGTTTTTGCCGGAGCTGCTTACTATCGAAGAATTGGTGAGCCAATCTTCGGCGCTGCCCATGGCCGATAGCCTCACGCAAGGCTTTGCCTTGTATGATGCTTTTGCATCCGTAAGCCGCGAAGCCGGCGATCACGATATTCCGCCTTTTGATGTCTTCTTCTCCATCGGCGAAACCATATTGAAAGACTTTAAGGAAATGGATAGCTACCTGGCCGACGTGAGCAAGGTGTGCCAGGTACTGTTCGATCTTGAAACCATTGACAAGGCCTTTGATCAGCTATCAGACGAGCAACGGGCGTTTCTCCGCAGCTTTTGGCAAGGCGCCAGCAGCCGGAGCAGTGTGCAGGAAAAATTTCTGAAACTATGGCAGCGCCTGCCCGCCATCTACGAAGGCTTTAGCCAGCGCCTGCATGCACAAGGGCTCAGTTATCTGGGCGCTGCGTATCGGGCTTTGGCGGCTGGCCATGCATCGGCGCCGCAGTTTGGCACCCAATGGCAGCATGTAGCCTTTGTGGGTTTCAATGCCTTCAATAAAGCTGAGGAAACCTTTGTGAGCCGATGGCAGGCCGAAGGCTGGGCCAGTTGCTGGTTCGATGCCGATGAATGGTACCTGCAAGATACCCGCCAGGAAGCCGGCTTTTTTCTGCGGCGCAATATGCAGACCGTGGGACTAAAAAATGCACTGGCGCCAGCACAGGCCATTGGCACTCGCCAGGCACCCATACAAGTGGTGGCAGTAGAAGGGCAGCATGCTCAAGCCAAGCAGATAAATGCATGGTGGCAGCAGCTGCCTGCTGGCAGCGCACAGTCGCGGGTGGGTATTTTGTTGGCGGATGAAAGCTTGCTGCTACCGGTGCTGCAGTCGCTGCCATCCGGGCTGCCGGCGGTCAACGTGAGCATGGGCTACCCCATGCAGCAAAGTGCTGTGTACAGTTTGCTGCGCTTGTTTTTCGAAGTGCAGCAGGACATGGCAGCCCATCGGTATCAAACGGTGCATCATGCATTGGTGACGCGTTGGCTACAACATCCATTTTGCGGCGTGGCGGGAGATGCCGCCACCGGGCTGCAGGCCCGCATGATCAAAGAAAACCTGGTGCGGGTGCCCCTGCGCCTGCTGCAAAACCTGACCGAAGCCGAGCCCCTGCTGTTTACACAAATGATGGCAGATATGCAGGTGTTTGATCGGCTGCGGCAATTGCTGGAATGGGCTTTGAAGACGCCCATGGTGACAGAAGATGCGCTGCTGCAGGGGCTCTGCGTAGCCGCCTGGCATTCGCTGCAGCAGCTGCAGCCTTTGTTTGCAGGCTTGCAGCCCCTGCCCGATCTGCCCTTTATAGGCAGCCTGCTCATTCGGCAAATCGGCAGCCTGAGTGTGCCTTTTGAAGGTGAACTGCTGCAAGGCGTGCAGGTGATGGGCCTGCTGGAAAGCCGTGGCCTCGATTTTGACCACTTGCTGCTGTTGGGCGCCAGCGAGGGTAGCCTGCCCCGCATCAAACCGCCCGATTCATTTTTGCCCGACAATATCCGCCGCGCCTATGGCATGCCCGTGCCCGAGCATCAGGATGCTATTTTTGCCTACGTTTTTTACCGCCTGCTGCACCGTTGCCAAAGCATGACACTGGTGTACAATGCGCTGGTAACCGACAATAGCACCGGCGAAGCAAGCCGGTTTGTACAGCAGCTGGCGTTTGAGTCCAATATACCGCTGCAACGCAGCCGGGTGCAGCGTGCTGCTGGTCCGCAGGCATCGGTGCCCATTACCATTCAAAAGGATGATGCGCTGATGCGCCGCCTATTTGGTCAATTTTTTTCCGACGAGGGGCGGAGCATTTCCCCATCAGCCATCAATACCTATCTCAATTGTAGGCTACAGTTTTTCTTCAAATACATTGGCCGCCTGCAGGCCCCCGAAGAGCTGGAAGAAAGCATAGAAGCCAACAAGGTAGGCAGTGTGGTGCACCGGCTGATGGAGCTGCTGTACCAGGCAGGTGTGACGGCGATGGGGGCTTCCATCAGCCAGGAGCACATCGATTGGATGCTGGAACAGCGGGAGCTGTTTGTTGAGCAGGCTTTTAAAGATTGTTGGCGGCGCAAGCCGGTGGAGGGCCGCTTTGAGTTTAGCGGCGAACTGCTGGTGGTGCGGGCCGTGGTACTGCATTATGCCCAACTGCTGCTGGAGGTCGATCGAGCCTATACTCCCTTTACCTGGCTGAACAATGAGGAAAAGCTGGCACAGCCGTTTGAGTTTTCGGCAGGCGGCCAGCAGCGCAAAATCACCATTGTAGGCCACATAGATCGGGTAGATGAAAAGGACGGCGTGTACCGGATGCTGGATTACAAAACCGGCAGCGATGAGCCGGTATTCCGAAATGTAGCTGCCCTGTTTGAACGCGACGGCCGGCATCAAAATAAGGCTGCGCTGCAAACCCTCATTTATAGCTGGCTTTTTCAGCAGGCCCACCCTGAGTGGACCCGCTTTGAACCGGCATTGGTAGCACCCCGCTACCTCAATAGCAGCCGTGCGGCCGATACCCG
>CANHEC010000266.1 GCA_947459455.1 Chitinophagaceae bacterium | reverse complement strand
TGACCGTACCATATGTAACCATCGTAGACCAGCCACGGGTAGGCTGGCGGGGCATTTTGCTGGATGTAGCCCGGCATTGGTTTACCAAAGAGCAGGTGAAAGAGTTTATCGACATCATGGCCCGCTACAAATACAACCTGCTGCACCTGCACCTGAGCGATGATCAGGGCTGGCGGATAGAGATCAAAAGCCTGCCCGAGCTGACGAAAGTGGGCGCCTGGCGGGCAGCCCGGCAAGGGCGCTGGGGCGAATGGAGCAAGCCCACCCCCGATGAACCAAAAACCTACGGCGGATTTTATACCCAGGATGACATACGGGAGCTGGTAGCGTACGCCAGGTCCAGGTTCATTAGCATTTTGCCCGAAATAGATGTGCCCGGCCACAGCATGGCCATGGTAGCTGCCTACCCCGAGCTGAGCTGCACACCCGGCACCTACCAGGTAAACGCCGGCGACCGCTTCATGATATGGGAGGGCAACGGCAAGTTTTACGGCACCATCGATAACACACTGTGCCCGGCCAATGAGAAAGTATTTGAAGTGCTGGACAAAGTGTTTACGGAAGTAGCCCAGCTTTTTCCATTCGAATACATACACATGGGCGGCGATGAATGCTATAAAGGATTTTGGGAAAAGAGCGATGCCGTGAAGCAACTGATGCAACGCGAAGGCCTGAAAGACATGGATGAAGTGCAAAGCTATTTTGTACGCCGTGTAGGAAAAATCATAGCTGCCAAGGGCAAAAAGATGATGGGCTGGGATGAGATCATGGAAGGTGGGCTGGCAGAAGGCGCTGCAGTAATGAGCTGGCGCGGCGAAAAGGGTGGTGTGGAAGCGGCCCACCAAAAACACAAAGTGGTGATGAGCCCCAACAGTTATGCGTATGTCGACCTGTACCAGGGCGATCCCATAGCCGAACCACCTACGTACGGCATGCTCCGGCTTAGCCAGTCGTACCAGTTTGACCCCATACCGGCCGGTGTAGACAGCCAGTATGTGCTGGGCGGACAAGCCAACCTGTGGAGCGAACGCCTGAACACCATGCGCCATGCGCAATACATGCTGTGGCCACGTGGTTGGGCCCTTTCCGAAAGTATGTGGAGTCCGAAAGCGGTAAAAAGCTGGCCCGATTTTGTGCGCCGTACCGAGGCACATTTCGAACGATTTGATGCAGCCAAACTGAAGTACAGCCGCAGCATGTACGATCCTATTTTTACCATTACCAAAGGCGCCAACGGCGAACCACAGGTACAGCTGCGCACCGAGGTAGAAGGACTCCAGATCCACTATGCTTTTGATGAAACTTTCCCGGACGCATTTTACCCGGTGTATCAGCAACCGCTGAGCATACCTAAAGATGCGGTGAACCTGAAAGTAGTCACCAGCCGCAACGGACAGCTGGTGGGCAAAATCATAAACATGCCGGTGGCAGAAATAAAAAAGCGCATGAAGTAAACCCGTGACACACATGAATAACAACCGAAGCAAAATGTACTGGCTGATAGGCAACTGCGTGCTACTGGCCATCATACTGGCTGGCTGCAGTAAAAGCGTAGGCCAAACCAATAACAATAGTAATACCCGCTACACCTGGCAAGAGTTTAGCATGGGTGCCGACCTGAGCTATGTAAACATTGTAGAAGCCAGTGGCGCGGTGTACAAAGAAAACGGCAAGCAGGACGATCCTTATGCCATTTTGCAGCGCAATGGCTGCAATACAGTGCGGGTGCGCCTGTGGCACAACCCTACCTGGCAAAACAGTCTGAATGGCGGCCTCATTTTCAGCAACCTGGCCGATGCCACCCGCACCATCCGCAGGGCCAAAGCAGCTGGCATGGCTGTCAATCTCGATCTGCACTACAGCGACACCTGGGCCGACCCGCAGCACCAGGAGATACCTGCCGCATGGCGTGGCCTATCGCTGGCAACGATGGCCGATAGTGTATACCGCTACACCAGTTTTGTGCTGAACCATTTGGCCAGCCAGGGCCTGACGCCCGAAATGATACAAGTAGGCAACGAGACCAATACTGGTATGCTATGGCCCGTGGGCAATACTGAAACTGCCGGCTGGCCTGCCTTTGCCACCCTGCTTAAAGCAGGCATCAAAGCTGTGCGTGACTTCAGCGCCACTTCCAGCATCAAGCCACTCATTATACTGCACGAAGCACAGCTGCAAACTGCTGAGTTTTGGACCCGGCAACTATTGGCGCAGGGCGTCACTGATTTCGATATCCTCGGACTGTCACACTATTTCAAGTGGAGTACCGCCAATAGCTGGAGCGAAGTAACACGGGTGTTGCAAACCCTGCGCAGCATCAGTGGAAAGCAAGTGATGATTGTAGAAACTGCTTTTCCATTTACCAACGAAAATGCCGACCGCTACAACAATATTTTGTGGGAAGCATCGGGTTCGGCAGTTGGGTATCCATTTACCCCGGCAGGGCAGCGCCAGTACTATACCGACCTGTGCCGGGCAGTATGGCAGGCCGGAGGCAAAGGCGTAATGCTTTGGGAACCCGCCTGGCTTACCAGCCGCCTTAATGATGGCTGGAATGTGGGCAGCAGTTGGGAAAACAATGCGCTTTTCAATTTTCAGGGCGAACTGCACGAAGGCATTCGCTTTGCTACCGAAGCTTACAAATAGCACTGCTACAGTTGCATTTCAATAATGTCTTTGGCATCGGCCCAAAATGCATCAGCTGCCAATAGTCTTGGCTTCAAAAAGCTGATGATGGCAGGCCAGTCTTCCTGCTTCATCACATTCACCCCGGAAAGTGTAGTGCCAATGCGGCATAGACCCCGCCCGTGCTCATCATAGGCTTGCGCATCCCATAGCCAGGGTTCGCCGGTGGCGGCTTCCAGCATCGGGCGCAGAGTGCCCAATATTTCGAATATCAATTGCCGCATCACCTCATCAGCATGGGTGAGTTCAAAAGCGATGGAAGCCTGCTTATTGTCGGCATCCATGCGCAGGTAAATGTCTTTGATACCCGTCTTGTAATTCAGCCAGTTTACTTTTTCGTGCCACTGGCTGCTGATAGGCTTCAGGTACTGGCCCAGGCTGGTCCAAAAGGCCCGCTTGATAGCAGCGGCTTCTTCGCGGCGATACATAGCTGCAAACCTACGCCGCCTGCCGTGCAAAAACACAACAGCGCAAACCCGTGCGTTCACAAGTCTGCGCTGTTGCAAAGAAAAGGAAGGGCTGTTTGCTATTGCTTGATCGTCCGCAGGCTATCCAGCAAGGGCTGTGCCGGCTTGGGCGCAAACACCGGGTGCTCTTCGCCCCGGTGGCAGGTATAGCAGGTAATGGCCACTTTCGGATTTTCTTCGTTCAGGTCCACCCCAAAGTATTTCACGTTCAGGTCGTTGGTCATCTTCATCATGTCGCGGGCCTCTTTTTTGTGGCCCTTGGTGTCCGCAGCATAGTCCCACTCGTTGGTTTCCTTGTTGCGTACGTGGCAAAAGCCGCACTTTACATTCAATGCACTGCAAAAGCCATCCATAATGGCCTTCAGCTTTTCCTGCTTAATGTCTTTGGGCAATACCTGCAGATTTTTGTGCTCGGGGCCATCATACGGCCGCTTGCCCCAAAAACTGCAAAGGCCTACCAGGCCCAGCAACAGCAAGGTGGCAGTTGCTTTTTTGAAATGGTGCTTCATGTTGGGTTGGAATTGGTTGAAGGCAGGAAAGCAACCAAATGCGGCCAGCCTTGCTACACGGGCATAAAAAAAGAAAGCATCATGGTTTTTGATTTCAGGCCGGAGCCTGGACTTACTAACCCGATGCTTTCTGATGTTTACCAAAGTTCTTCGCTCAACAAGTACGCTCTGCAAGGTGTCCCCTGCGGGGCGCAGGCTATACGACTCATTTTTGCAAACGAATCGTTGCTTCCCTACTACCGTGGAACGCCGTGTTACGGGCCTTTCGGCAGTAGCCTGGCGGCTGTAGCCTTTCCGCTGCGCAAACCGACGCTGCTGCAACCTAAGCTGCTGCTGCGCCGAACAGCGAAAATCCGGCTGGTGCCCCCGGTCCTTTCCCGCCCACCGGTTTCCCGATGTTTGCGACCAAACCGAAAACCCTGCGAGGATTACGCTGTGTACTGTGTTCGTAATTGCTTACGTAGCAGCATGGCAGCGAATCCGCTACAGTGCCGAACCTGCTGGTGGCCTGCTTCCAATCCAGGTGGTGTTACCCACCGTTTCGGCAGCTGGCCGGCAGTGTACTTCGCTTTCCCCTTGCCTGCGCTTGTTGGGCCTTGCGGCTTTTCCAATGCTGGCTTGGCTGGGCGCCGTACCGTTCGTTGTAAAGAACTTTGATGACTCTAATGTAGTACGACCAACTGCCGCTTTGCAAGTTTTTGGGCCGAAAGAAAATCACGAGATGTACCTACTGCTATCCACACAAAAAGGCCGGTTATGCCCAATGGTGAGTGCTAAAAGCAGGCCGCTACAGTTAGTTGTACCGCAGGCGCTGTGCACAAGCCTGTGAGAACCAGCCATTAGCCGGCCACCGAGGTAGCAGCCGCTCCTTGCTGCTGGCGCTGGTACAGGGCCGCATACTCGCCGCCCAGGGCTAATAATTGCTCGTGGG
>CANHEC010000265.1 GCA_947459455.1 Chitinophagaceae bacterium | reverse complement strand
TTCCTGGCAGTTGTCGAGGCCCGTCTTTTTGCAGGTCACGCCCTCTTCGCATTCGTCATTATCGCAGTAGGCATGTCCCGCCACGCAAAATTTCAGTTCCAGCGCATTATCGGCATGGTTGGGGCTCACATAGGTGTAGTCCATCATGCCTATATCGTCTACCTGCCAGCCCGGTTGGCGCACAAATCGGCGCATATCGTACTCTACCGAGTTGGGGATGCTTTTTTCCTGGCGGGCAATCATTTGCAGTTGATCCACCATCAGGTCTCGCTGAACGGCTTCGGCTAGTATGGCTAATGATTCCGACATAGCAGCGAAAGTACTTCAAATACGCTTGTATGTACAAATGTGCCCTGCCGCTATTTCCAAATCTCACAAACGCTTAACAGCCAGCCCCGCCATCAGTCTTGCACAATAGCCGGGGCCATCGGCAGCCGTACACAGCCGGGCATCGGTGGCCGGCTATCCGCTCCAAGTCCTCGGGCCCGCCATGGCGGGCCCTGTGGGCTTTCCGCTACTATCCGGCGCCCATCGGCCGCTGTTCATCGCCGGGCAGCCCAAACTAATTGGCGCCACCAGTCGTTTACATACCATTATGAAACGGCCTTTGACATGGATGGTGCTGCCACTGCTGGCCCTGCTACTGGCCTGGCAGCCCCGCTACAGCACCCGCGGCAGCGCCCACCCCGATGGTATCCGCAAGTGGTACTTCGGCCGCCAGATAGCCCATGTGATGAGCCACTACGGCATTGGCTGGCTGGAGCGTACCGAGCGGGAAGAAGAAGAAAAAGCCAGCCTGCTGCTGCAAAACATGCAGCTGCGCCCCGGCGAGGTAGTGGCCGATATAGGGGCCGGCAGCGGCTACCATGTGGTGCGCATGGCCCCGCTGGTAGCACCTGGCGGCCGGGTGGTGGGGGTAGATATACAGCCCGAAATGCTGGCCTACCTGCGCCAGCAGGCCAGCCAGCAGCGCCTCACCAATGTAGAAGCTGTGCTGGGCTCCGATACCAGTGTGGGGCTGCCGCCCAACAGCATCGATAAAATGCTGCTGGTAGATGTGTACCACGAGCTGGCCTACCCTTGGGAAATGGCCCGCAGCATGTGGCAGGCCCTGAAGCCCGGTGGCCGCCTTTACCTGGTGGAGTACCGCGCCGAAGACCCCGAAGTGCCCATTAAGCCGCTGCACAAAATGACCGAACAACAGGCCCGCACCGAGCTGGAAGCGGCCGGTTTTCGCTTTGTAACCAACGTACCCAACCTGCCCTGGCAGCACTGCCTGGTGTTTGAAAAGGCATCCACTCCTCTTAGTCAGTAGTCTTGCCGTATTTGAGTAACGGTTAGGGTACATGCAAAGCGATATAACCTCAACATGTTAGAGAAGATAGATTATTTATCTTGAATTTATGCAGTTGATAAATCAAAATTCACAAATAGGCATTTATTTTTTGATAAGTTCTATTTTATCGAGGTAGGTTGTTTTGAGTTTCTTTTTTTTTCTTCGAGAAAATTTATAAGGATGAAAAAATCATTGCATTACTAGGCCTATGTGTAATAGGCACCGCAGCCATGGCGGCAGAAACAAAGACAGGCAATAACAGCCAAACGCAAGAACAGTCCCCAGCATCTTTATGCTTTGCAGCTGTGCGAGGTACAACTACCTGCCCCGATGGTGCAGAGATGTTTCAAGTGTACGGGACAATAGTTTACTACTGCGATAGCGGCGTTGTGCGTTCCGATTTGTCTCATGTATCGGTCGTAACATACGAAGAAGCTTGTGCGGGGCACATGTTTCGCACCTATTTTATTTAGCTTTACGATGCAGCAGGTAGCTAGGTAAGCTATTTGCTGCATTTTTTTATTTTTATATCTAGATAACAGCGTAGATGAAAGTAGTCGTCAGCCTTATAGTCGCGGGCTTAACTTGCGTGAGCCTGTGCGCTCAAACAAGCACTGTACCTGAAGGCCGTATTGTATACAGGATGATGGCCGCTGGCAAAACATCCTACATTGAAATGCACTTTGCCGGAACTGATTTTGCGTATAGAGTAGTGCCCGGCGTTGATACTTCGCAGTACCCTTTTTCCATGGCTGTTGGCAGGGATCGATTGCTTGCTGCAACATCAGAGAATTCAAACATTTTATTAGCAGAGGTAAATCGGCTAAATGGGTGGTTTACATTCTACAATGGGAGCTCTATACGGAAAATATTGTCTACAGCTAACGTAGCAGGTGTAATTGAAAAGCGTTGCACATTTGATTCTTCGGTACATCTGCAATGGCAACTGCTGCAGGGTACAGACACGTTAAATGGCAGAGTGTGCGGGCTTGCGACTGCCAAAGAGCCGCGATCCGGGAATACCATCAAAGCTTGGTACGATTTGAATATTCCATGTCCTGTTGGCCCATTTCAGCTCAGCGGATTGCCAGGATTAGTCATAAAATTTGAAAGCACGTCAGGTGCTGTTGCGTCCATGCAAGAGCTGCAATTTCCCTACACATCAAGGTATGAGAGCTTCTTAACCTTTTGTGATGGTTGTAAGCTTATTCCAATTGTGCAGGCCATGGCGGAAAGCAAAAAGGGGAATGAGGAGATATTGAAATTTGCGGAGAAACTTAAAGAAGGTAAGCCGCTAAATATTCAGGAGTTGCAGGGGAAACAACAATAGTATTGTGCACTATCTTCATGCAGAAGTGCTCACGTTTGTGATAGGCTGTTTTTCCAACAGCCTTTTTTTATAGAATGTTCCTTTTGTGAGGTGGCAACTGATTATAGTAGTTTTTGGCGTGATAGCTGTCCGCAATGGTCTTGCGCAACCAACAGTACTCACTGTATCGGGTCGGGTATTGGGCTTGCAGAAGCCGTTGCCTGGAGCTATTATTTTGCTTACTGGCGGCAAGGCGTTGCAGCATCAGGTATTTGTTGTTGCCAGTGGCCAGGGGCAGTTTAGCTTAGGAATGGCGGTGGATAGTTTTCCTGCTTTACTTGAAGTGAAGGCATTGTCATGGAAGCCGTTTAGCAAACGGCTGACAGCCGACATGAGTGACGATAGCCTATTCATTGTGCTGCAGCCCGATACTGCTACACTATTGCCGGTAGAGATACGAGCCAGACAGCCGGTAAAAGTAAGGGGGGACACAACCGTTTTTGATGTCAAATCATTTACAACCGCTACCGAACAACAGGTAGGCGATTTGCTGAAGCGCTTGCCAGGTTTTGAACTTGATCGGCAAGGCAATGTTCGCTTTAAGGGCAAATTAGTAGAGCGGGTATTACTAAATGGGGCCGATTTGGCAGGCGCCGACTATCAGCAACTTATTCAGCGCTTGTCTGCACGAGGAATTGAAGAAGTAGAGGCAATTGAAAACTATACCGAGGATGATGATGAACTGGCGGCGCTGGTTGGTTTGCAGCGGTTGGCTGTCAATCTCAAGTATGCGGATTCGGTAGCGGCTCGGGTGCAGGGGCGACTATCGGCCTTAGCAGGGTTGCCCGGTAGTATAAACGCTGCCGAGGGGCAAGCGCTGCGCCTGGGCAGCCGCACAAAATGGCTGGGTGTAGCTGGTTACACAAGCGGTACCGAGCAGGCTAACGCAGGAGCATTGAATAGCGCAACAACCATTGGCACCGCCAACCAGTGGACCAGTGGGCGTGTCGAGCCATTAATACAGCAATGGCCACAGGCCGGCCCGGTAGCGGATGTGGCCATGCTTACGCGGCCGGTGGCAGGCTATGGGCAGCTGGGTTTGGTGGGAGGTAAAGGTACAAACTGGCGGTGGCGTAGCCAGGCGCAGTTGTTGCACGACGAGGCCAACCAGCAAACTGGCGAAACAAGCCAAATTCTTTTGCCCGACACAGTAATTACGCAAACCAGCAGCAGCCGGCAGCGTTGGCAACAGGGGCGCCTAACCGCCAACTGGAGAGGTAGCCGCCGCCTGCCGGGCGGTCATCAAGTGCTACTGGAAGCAAACCTGAGCAAACGAAGTTTATCAAGCGAAAGTGCTTTTCAGTTTTTGGAAAATGCTGGTTCCGATGCACAGCAGCAACAACTGTTGGAGGGACAGCTGCGCATAGTGCTCAACAGAAAAAGGGATAGTACGGCGACGCATCGCACAGAGCTACTCGTTGGTGGTCAATGGTTGGAGGACGGATTTAAGATTTTAAGCCCTGCCATTGTAAAAGACGTTTTGGGTGGAAGCATGTTTGATTCCTCACTAGAGCAAGGGCAAAGGTTGGAAAGTTGGCGGGCCGAGGTAAAGCACCGCATCATGCTGCCCAAAGCCAGACGTTGGCGTATTGAAGGGCGTGCATGGTGGCTACACAGCCGCCAGCAGTTGGGCTGGTCGGCTAATGTGCCCCCGCTTACGCTGGCCTCTGGTAACCGCACAACTGCGCAGGCAGAGCTGCACGTAGGCTACAGGGTGTGGGCTAAAGGAAACAACCGGCTGACGGCCCAGTTGCAAGCACAAGTAGGCCAACTGCAGCAGGCAGCCGCCGTCCGCAGCCAGCACATTCCATTCTGGCTGCTGCTGCCTTCGGTGGAGGGACAGCTTAAATGGAAGGGCTGGAACTTGAATGCTAATATTGGCTGGCAAAATACTTT
>CANHEC010000264.1 GCA_947459455.1 Chitinophagaceae bacterium | reverse complement strand
TTGTTGTTCAATATTTCTACAAAACCACCGGTTATATCGTAGCTCACGCTACCGCCGTTTTTGTCGGTCAGCACTTTTACGCGGCCTTTGCCCAGGGCACTTACCATGGGGGCGTGTTTTTCCAGTATTTCAAACAAGCCACTCACGCCTGGCAGCTGTACGCCGTATACGTCGTCGCTGAAAAGCTTTTTTTCCGGAGTCAGTATTTCTAAGTTCATCGTGCAAAAGTTGGTCAGTTGACAATGCCTGCCAGTGATTTCAACAGTCGGTAGTCAGTATCTACCTGCTTCATCACATTATTACATTATCACATTATCAAATTATCCCTGTGCTTGTGCCAGCATCTTCTTACCCTTTTCGATGGCATCTTCCAGGGTACCTACCAGGTTGAAGGCGGCTTCAGGATACTCATCTACTTCACCGTCCATGATTGCATTGAATGCACGGATCGTGTCTTCGATGCTTACGAACACACCTTTCAGGCCTGTGAACTGCTCGGCTACGTGGAAAGGCTGGCTCAGGAAGCGCTGCACTTTACGGGCACGAGATACGGTCATTTTGTCTTCGTCGCTCAGTTCATCAATACCCAGGATAGCGATAATGTCTTGCAGTTCCTTGTAGCGCTGGAGGATCAGCTTTACGCGGTTGGCGGTGTTGTAGTGCGCTTCGCCTACAATAGCCGGGGTCAGGATACGGCTGGTTGAATCTAGCGGATCCACCGCCGGGTAAATACCCAGGTCAGCAATCTTACGGCTCAGTACCGTGGTGGCATCCAGGTGGGCAAAGGTGGTAGCAGGGGCGGGGTCGGTCAAGTCATCGGCAGGTACGTATACGGCCTGTACCGAGGTGATTGAACCGTTTTTGGTTGAGGTGATACGCTCCTGCATCAGGCCCATTTCGGTAGCCAGGGTAGGCTGGTAGCCCACAGCCGAAGGCATACGACCCAGCAGGGCCGATACTTCAGAGCCAGCCTGGGTGAAACGGAAGATGTTATCTACGAAGAACAGGATGTCTTTTCCCTTACCCTGACCATCACCATCGCGGAAGTATTCGGCAATGGTAAGACCAGACAGTGCCACCCGTGCACGGGCGCCCGGGGGTTCGTTCATCTGGCCAAACACGAAGGTTGCTTTCGATTCTTTCAGGCCCTCCATGTCTACTTTTTCCAGGTCCCAGCCACCTTCTTCCATGCTGTGCTTGAAGTCGTCGCCGTACTTCATAATGCCAGCTTCAATCATTTCACGCAGCAGGTCATTGCCCTCACGGGTACGTTCGCCCACGCCGGCAAATACCGACAGACCACCGTAACCCTTGGCAATATTGTTAATCAGTTCCTGAATCAATACAGTTTTGCCTACACCTGCACCACCAAACAGACCAATCTTACCACCCTTGGCATAGGGCTCAATCAGGTCAATTACTTTGATACCGGTAAACAGTACCTCGGTAGCGGTGCTCAGGTTTTCGAATGCCGGGGGCTTGGCATGGATGGGGCGGCCGTTGGTTTTGTCTACAGCAGGCAAACCATCGATGGGGTCGCCGGTTACGTTGAACAGGCGGCCGTTGATAGCATCGCCGGTGGGCATGGCAATGGCCTTGCCGGTATCTACCACCTGCATGCCGCGTACCAAACCTTCGGTGCCGTCCATGGCTATACAGCGTACGCTGTCTTCGCCCAGGTGCTGCTGAGCCTCCAGTACAAGGATGTCGCCGTTTTCACGCTTTACTTCCAGGGCGTTGTAAATTTCAGGAAGCTTCGAATTGCCGTCGAACTGGACGTCGATTACGGCACCAATGATCTGTTTGATCTTACCAACGTTGGCCATAGTTGAGTATAGGTTTTTCAAAAAATGCTTCAGCAAAACAGGCCCTTTCGGCTAGGGGGCTACCTACCAGGGTGGCCCACCCGTTTTAAAATTGGCTGCAAAAGTAAGGGTTCGGGTGCAATAGGGCAGGCGACAGGCCACAAAATGGCGGGTAAAATTTTCCGCAGGCGACTACCGGCCGATAGCCGGTGCGGGGCGGGTGCCCTGCCGGCCAGCGGGGGCTTCTTTTCGACCAAACGCCGTATTGGGCGGGCGTTTAAGCCAAAAATTATTTGCGACTACCGATATTTATGAACACCTTCGTTTCATTGTTCATTCGTGGGAGAGGCGTGCCAGCGTAGGCCGGCCGCCATGCCTGCAAAACTGTTTTTATGAATTTGTACATTGGAAACCTCAGCTGGGGTGTTCAGGAAAGTGAACTCCAGCAGCTCTTCGAAACCTACGGAGAGGTATCGTCCTGCAAGATTGTGAAGGACAAAATGACCAACCGTAGCAAGGGCTTCGGCTTTGTAGAAATGCCGAACGACGCTGAAGCAAACCAGGCGATTGCCGAGCTGAATGGCAAGGCAGTGCAGGGTCGCAACATCAGCGTGAACGAAGCCCGTCCCCGCGAAGAGCGTCCTGCAGGTGGTGGCTTCCGTGGCGGTGGCAACCGGGGTGGCAACTTCGGTGGCGGTGGCTACGGCGGCGGTCGCGGCAGGTATTAAGCCTTATTGCATTCTCACGGCCCCCCCATATATCGTTCTCGCTATTTGGTTCCCGTCAAGACATTGCAATTACCCCCCCCGGCTAATCCCCGGGGGGTTTTTGTGCGCCTACCGTGGCCGCTCAAATAAAAGCTGCCCTTTATTATTGATATACCCAATACCCGAAGCGGTCTCTACCAGCGCATACCCCTGCCTGAAAAGGCCCGCCTTGCTGAAACGGGGTGCCACTACCCACAGGCCGGTGCCGTTGATATAGCCCCATTGGCCATCATCTCCCTGCACGGCTGCCAGCCCTTCCGAAAAAGGCTCGGCCTGCTTGTAGGCTGCTGGCAGCTTCCACTGGCCTGTCGTATCTACAAAGCCGTATCGGCCATCTTCGTGCCGGGCAGGTGCCAGCCCATGGCCAAAGTTTTTCACCCGCCCCCAGCGTTGCCCGGCAATGGCAGCCGGCCGCAGGCATGCCAGCTGCCAGGCATCCTGCAGGCTTTTTTTGAAGGCGTACCAATCCTGCCACGGTTGGGTGATATCGTAGTGTTGAGGCATTACCACCCACTGGCCAGTCGTATCTATAATTCCCCATTTACCGCCAGCAACAGCCATGGCATAGCCGCCCGAAAAATCGTAGCAGAGCGAAAACTGCGCAGGAATCACCCAACTGCCTTGCTGGTTGATGTAGCCCCATTTGCCGCCTTTCTGCACCCGGGCTTTGCCCTCGCTAAAGTCGCCGGCCGCATCAAACCCGGGCTTGATGGCCCATTGACCTCGTTTGTTAATGTAGCCAAACTTGTCGGCAGGTTTTTGGGCGTAGGCCATGCCTTCAAAAAAATGACCTGCCAGGGGCCACGCTGCTGCTATTGCCAGATTCCCCGCCGAATCGGCGTAGCCCACGCTACCATTATTAGTGACGAGGAAAAGCGGACCAATAGGTTCTGGTTGTTTGCGCTGCCCTGCCGCCACCATGCTTGCGCACAAAGCGGGGAAAAGAATCCGACACACAGCCCATTTTAGGCCGCAAGCTTTGCACATTGTATTTTTAACCATGTCCTAAAATATTGATAGACATTGCTGCTACGTTGTAAAAGGCCGGCCAGCGCCGCTAATTTTACGCCGCTGTAGCAGGCCTTCAGCAAAGTACCTTTTTCACTGTTGAAAAAAGCGTTTCGCATACTACGCACCACGGCGCTCAGCCTTTTGGCTGTGCTTTTGCTGTTATGGTTGCTGCTGCAGGCGCCATGGTTTCAGCATTGGCTTACCGGCGTAGCTACAGCGCAACTTAGCAAAAGCCTGGGTACTAAAGTGCAGATACAGCGGGCTTATGTAGGCTGGCTCAACCGCATAAACGTAGAAGGCCTATTGGTGCAAGACCAACAGCAAGATACCCTGGTATCGGTGGGCCGCTTGCAAGTACACTTTACCGATTGGCTTTTTTTTAAAGATACCGTAGCGCTTCGCTACCTGTATCTGCAAGATGTGCGGGTAAAACTGCAGCGATCAGATTCGATTTGGCGACATGCTTTTCTAAGCGCCGGTAAGGCTGGCAGTGCACCCGGTGCCGATACTGGCAGTGCGGATGTTGCAGCAGCATCGTGGCCGCTGAAGCTGCAGTTGGAGCTGGTAGAGATAGATGGTTTGCATTTTGAACAGCACGACCGGTGGCGGGGCAAATCGCTGGTAGGTGGGATGGCCAAACTTCGACTCACGGCCCGCACGTTTGATACACGGCAGCAGCGATACGTCATCGATCAGCTTACGCTCGACCAGCCTGAGTACCGGGAATTTCGACGAGATGGCCTTTGGTCGACTGCCGATTCGGTAGCGTATTGGCGCAGGGTTGATTCCATCGATCGGCTCCGGACCTTTCCTGAAAGTTGGAACCCTGGCGGCATGGCACTGGAAATAGGCCGGGTACAGCTGATAAATGGCGTGGTGGAAATATTCAACCGACACGGGCCCGTGTATCAGCAAAATGAGTTTGATGAACGCGACATCGTGATTACCCCCATCAATGGTGAGCTGCGTAATGTGCGACTGCACCATGACACGCTGGTGGCCAACGCCAACCTGACAGCTGCT
>CANHEC010000263.1 GCA_947459455.1 Chitinophagaceae bacterium | reverse complement strand
TGAGCGGCCGGCTGCGCCTGCATGGCGGGGTAGCTGCTGAAGGCGGGGCTGTTGATGGGGCTCACGTTCAGCACATCGGCATGCAGGGCTATGTAAATGGTTTGGCCTTTGGCAAAACCCAGCTGCTGCAGTTCATCGCGGCTGATGAGATTGTACCGGCCGCTCACTTCGGTGCTGGCAATGCGGGTATACACATGGTTGTGCGCACCGGGCTGGGGTTGGTTGGCCACAAATACGCGGTAGCCCATGGGCTGGCCTTTGGCGGGGGCTGGCACTGCATCCAGGCTGGCACTTAGTTGTTGGGCACCCATTTGCACCTCGGTGGCTATCAGCTGGTGGGCGGCTGGCTGGCCCAGCATCACAGTAGCTGCCTGGGTGGGCTGCTGGCCTACCTGCACTTCGGTGTGGTAGGGGGCAAAGCCTTCTTTTTGTACATGCAGCTTGTACTTGCCGGCAGGCAGCTGGCCAAAGCGGTAGTTGCCATTGGCGCCAGTTTGCAGCGATTGTTGGCGGCCCTGGCCCTCGGCCATTACCAGCACGCCACTTTGGTCGGCTTGCAGCTTGCCATATTTATCTACCAGCATTACCGTGCCACTCAGGGCGCTGGCAGCAGCCGCTTCGGGGGCGGGGCCGGCTACTTCTTTACTACAGGCTACCAGAGTGCTGGCGGCTACAATCATCAGGGTCAGGGGGCGAAATACGTTTTTCATGATCAGGTGAGTTTTTTGTTTTGTTTGATGAAGCAAAACTGTACCCCCCACCTTAAAGCCAGCTTAAAGCCAGCTTAAACCGAGCTTAAATTGAAAGCATTAAAAATCAATGAGTTAAATGATACTGAACCTGGTGCAGCCCCAATTCTTTAAGGCCGCGGCAACGGGATGATCCATTCTACCACATCGCCGGGGCTTTTGCCAGCCGGGCGAAGCCCGCGGCTGTGCTCCAGCTCGCCCCAGGTAAGCGGCCCTTGCGGGGTGTAGGCCAGCAGCCGTACCTGCCCACGGCTACGCTCCACGCTTACTTGCATAAAGCTTTGGAAAAAGGGCGCCACATTGTAGTCGAACGCCGCCGACAGCCATTCGGCGCTAAAAGGCCACCCATTAAAGTGCTTGGTCCACTGCCAGGCGGGGCGCTTCAGCCAGCTGTTGTGGCGCTCTATTTTCTGCACCAGCGGTGCGGTGGCCGGGTAGTGTGCCCACACAGGCTGCGGCATTTGGGTACGCGGTCGCAGCGCAGCCCCAATGCTCAGGTAGGCTCCGCCACCGCCATTTACAAAATGCTGTATATGGTGCCGGGCACCGGTAGCGCTGTCGGTTAGTTGCTCCTGGTAGTACTCAAGGTCGTGCGTATCGCCAGCCATTACCACATGCACCTTGTGCTGGCGCAGCAGGTTGTGCAGGGCAGTAAAATCCTCGTTCATATCGCCCTGGTACTCGCCAATGGCGTAAAAAGGATGCCCCAGCAGACAGAAAATGAATTTGCCCCGCGATGCCTCCAGCACCTGCTGCAGCCAGGCCAGTTGCTTTTCATCTACACGCCGCAGTACGCCGGTTTCAATGGCGATGAATACAAAATCGCTGGTGCTGATTTGAAAGTAGGGCGACTCCTGAAAGCCGGTAGGCACCCGGTAGTGCTGCCGCAGTTGGCTGGCAGTGGCCAGTTGCTGGTCTATGCGGTCTTCCAGGGCCGTGGTCAGTTGTAAATCGGCCTCGCGGCGGGCCCGCATGATGGCCCGGGCTTTGTCGGGTCGCATAAAGCTGGCGTTAAAGCCTTCCAATGCATCGTACCAGTCATGATTACCCGGTATGGCATACACCGGTTTTTTCACCCCCATCATGGGTAGCCAAAAGGCTTTTTCGTAATCCTTCATGGCACCATCGGGGTACACCACATCCGATGATACTACCACAAACTTTACCTCGGGCTTTTCGCTTACCCGTACCAGCTGGTCATGCAGTATGTATTGCGAGGCATCTCCTTCGCCGGGGTCGCCAATGACTACAAATGAAAAATCGGCACTATCGTGCACGCCGGCAGGCTGCAGTCTAAAATCGTTTTTGCCGGGTTGTGGGGTGGTCACATCGGTCATGGCTACCCGCCAGGCATCGGTGCGGGCAGCAGCCCAGCTATCCCAAATACCCGAAGCCCAGTTTTCGGTATCAAAATACCAGCTCATGCCAAACACGGGTACAATGGCTACCAGCAGCGCCGAAAAGGGTAATCCCGTTTTAAGGCCCGACCTGATGGCGGTAGGCAGCGAGTAACCAGCTTTGCGTAGCTGTACACTGGTGCGCAGGCGGTAGCGCAGCCACCAGGTAGCCAGGCGGCGGGGGTGGTACCAGGCGGTATCAGGGCCTTTGTACGAGAGCTGCCAGCGCCACAGCTTTCGCTCAAATGGGCGGCTCAGGCTCCGCAGCCCGGCCCGCAGCGGGTAAATGAGCAGAAAAGAAATGAACAGCGCCACCGCCATATCGCCTATCAGCGCTACGGCTGGCGATAGCAGGCCGGTGGCACTTCTATCGGTACCCATGCGCCCCAGGTGAATGAAGAAGAGCAATAGCAGCATCGAAAAAATCCAGCCACGGTCTACGCGGGCCCGCTGATCATCTTCCTGCTCCATTTCTTCGGCCATGGCCCGCAGGGCGGGGTACTGCGGCAGGTTCAGCGCTTCAGCGGCCGATTCGCCGGCATCGGAGGTGGCGCCCGGCGGGCTACTCAGCACTTCCAGCGCCAGCCCGGCTATGCGCAGGCTGCCGGCTACCGATACAATCCAGTCGAGCCCCTTGCCTCTGAAAAACAAAATACCCAGGGTTACCAGCACATTGCCCAGCAGGGTAATGGCGGGTTTCACTTTGCCCCACCCCCGCTTGCGGGCCTGGTACAGCAGTTGAAACTGCCCCACGGCATCGCTGGCAAACAGCAGAGCCGCCAGCCACACTACTGCGCCGCTTTGCAGCACTTCGGCATTTACAAACAGCAGGCCCATCAAGATGGTGTAGCCACCGCTGAGGCGGGCACTGTGGCGGTCGGCTTCGTGCATGCGCTGAAAACCCTGTATAAAAACCAGCGCACCGGCTACACACAGCATAGCACCTACAAATCGGCTGGCATTGACTGAGCGGGCAGGTGCCAGTTGCACTGCTATCGCTATTACAAAAAGGGCCAGCGCAAACAGCCACTGCTGGCGCTTATAAAAAGCAGGTGTTTTTGGTCGGGGGGCAGCCGGCATACAGGAAAAGTACAACAGGCTTGGCAGAAAGCCAGCAGCAGGTTCAGCGGCTATGCCAGCGGTACAGCAGGCTGGCACTCAGGCGCAGGTGCGTGTTGCCCTGCAAAAATCGCCGGGTTGTTTGCGCCACATCAAATGCCAGTGGCTGCAGGCCCGCCTGTAGCCCCAAAGGCGAATGCGGAAATTGCAGCTGCATATTCAGCTCGGGTGCCAGCAGCATGGCAAAGCGGCCAGCAGCCTCTGTATACGTTTGCTGCACTTGCGCCAGCCGCTGCTGGCTGAGGTTGCTGCCTGCTTCGGCATTTATACCCGCACGGGCCGATAGCAAAAAGGAAGGAATCACTTGTAGCCTGGCTTGAAAACGCACCACCGCATCGGGCCGGGCGGTGAGGTAATAACCAACAGAAAGCGGCACACTCAGCAGACGGTTGCGCATTTTTATTTGCTCCAGCGGCAGCGTATCGACAAATGGGCGGCCACTGAATGGCAGCAGCACAATGGCAAAAAAGCCATCCACGGCATTGATGCGGTTCATGGTAAACCGATCGGTACGCAGGCCCAACCCGGCGCCAAACTACCAGCGGTGGCCGGCGCCCCAGTGTGTTTGCAGCAAAAAATGTGTGCTGCCGGCCAACGTGCTGCGACCACGCCGCCGTTCAAACACCAGCGAGTCGCGGGTGTAGGCTTGCGGCAGCGCACCGGGGGCTGCTTGCAGCTCGGCCTGCTGCAGCCGCAGCTGTGCCGGCGCATCGGGTACCAGCAGCAGTAGCAGTAATATTTGTACCAGTGTTTTCATGCGTGTCATGTCTATTGCACCCGCACTACAGGCTCCTGCAGAGGCTGCTGCTGCAAGCTGCCAATGGGCGTAGCAAATGCTGCTAACCCTTCCGCCTGCAGGCAAGCCTGCACATCGGCCACCGCATCGGGCGCCACTGCCAGCAGCAGCCCGCCATTGGTTTGCGGGTCGGGCAGCAGCTTAAAGGCTTCCAGCATATTTACCCCCTTTTCCATTTTTACCTGGCTACTGTAGGCATTCCAGTTGCGGTAGGTAGCATCGGGCACCATGTTTTGGGCCATGTAGGCCTGCACACCCGGTAGTATAGATAAGGCCTGGTACTCAATCGTTGCCTGCAGCTGTGCGGCCTGGCACATTTCCAGCAGGTGGCCCAGCAGGCCAAAGCCGGTTACATCCGTCATGGCGTGTACACCGGGCAGCAGGCCCAAGGTAGTACCGGCGCTGTTCAGCCGGGTCAGACTTTGTACCAGCTCGTGGTAGTGCTCGGGGCTGATGGCACCCCGCTTGGTAGCTG
Source organism: Chitinophagaceae bacterium (assembly GCA_947459455.1). Lineage (GTDB taxonomy): Bacteria > Bacteroidota > Bacteroidia > Chitinophagales > Chitinophagaceae > Phnomibacter. The sequence goes on along the minus strand of CANHEC010000263.1, from coordinate 74 downwards.
TGCTTAAAATGCCGGTACCCAAAGGTTTGGTCAAAAACAACCGATCGCCAGCCCGGGCGGTGCTGTTGCGCTTG
>CANHEC010000262.1 GCA_947459455.1 Chitinophagaceae bacterium | reverse complement strand
CGCTAAAGAGGGCGATACGATGCTGATGATGAAGGAACTGACCCCGGTACGGCTGCTGAAAAACAAATTTTACGAAGCGGTAGCCGCCGCCGAAGCCAATGGAGCCGGCAAAGAAGTACTGGCCACCCTACTGGGCCGGGGCCGGGCCAAAAAAGGCATGTACGAAGGCGATATGGACGAGGGCGAACTGGAAATAGGACAGGTAAGCGCCCTGATACATGAGCTGAAGCCAGCCGGCGACATTGTGCACGAACTGTGGCACGACTGCCAGGCTACGCTGCGCCAGGTAGCTGGCCATTTACCGTGAACAAGCATCCGCCATTTACATACACCAAGGTGGGCCATTTGACAGTAAAAAAACGAAAAGCGCATGCAGCAGCTGAAAGTGATCGCCTTTGACGCCGATGACACCCTTTGGGTAAACGAACCCTATTTTAGAGAAGCCGAAGAAAAAGTATGTCAACTGCTGCAGGACTACCTGCCCATGCATAGCACGGCTAAAGAATTGTACAAAACAGAAGTAGCCAACCTACCCTTGTACGGATATGGCGGTAAAGGCTTTATGCTCAGTATGATAGAAGCGGCGCTGTCTATCAGCCAAAAAACGGTGGATGTGGCAGTGATTGAAAAGATTATTGAAATTGGCAAAGAACTGCTGGACCACCCTGTGCAACTGCTGGATGGCGTAGACGAAACGCTGCAACGCCTGCATCCACACTACCGCCTGGTAGTAGCCACCAAGGGCGACCTGCTGGAGCAGCAGCGCAAGCTGGACAAGAGCGGGCTGGCACCCTACTTTCACCACATCGAAATCATGAGCGAAAAACATCCGGATGGCTACCAACAGTTGCTGCGCCACCTCGATATTACGGCCAATGAATTCATGATGATTGGCAACTCGCTGAAAAGCGATGTGCTGCCGGTGCTGTCAATCGGCGCCCACGCTGTACACATACCTTTCCATACCACCTGGCTGCACGAGCAAATTGATCATCATGTAGAGCACCCGCAGTTTTACACTTGTCAGCAGTTATCCGAAGTAGCTGATCTGTTGCTGGCATAACGGCTATTGGCACCGAACCATAAGGACCCTAAAAATGGAAGCGCCACCCAAACAGGTGGCGCTTCGTTTGATGTATGCTAACTGAGAGCAAAACTGCTTACACTTTCTTGAAAGCCCACTTCCACATTTCTTTCAGTGTCACCTTTTTGCCATACATCAATATACCCGTACGATAAATTTTGGCACTGAGCCAGGTAGTAAAAAAGAACCCGGCCACCAACAGTGTCATGCTTACGCCCAGTTGCCACCAAGGCACGGTGCCCGGCACCCCAAAGGGAATACGTGCCATCATGACGATGGGTGAGAAAAACGGTATCATGCTGCTCCAGGTAGCCAGGCTGCTTTCCGGCTGCGTGATAGCGTTGATCATGATAACAATGGCCAGAATAATGGGCAATGTAATGGGGAACATCAGGCTTTGCGCATCCTGTGGGTCTTCGTTGACCGCACTGCCTACAGCTGCAAACAATGCTGCATAGAACAGGTAACCAAACGTGAAGTAAAACAAGAAGCAACCGATGATAAGCGGCCAATTGACAGCACTAAGCGTATTGGATGTTTTGGCCAGCATCAGCACGGCGTCGTTTGTTTGGGTCGTCATAGCAGCACCTGGCATTCCACGGTTGGTGGCGTTCACCTGCTCCATTACTTCGGGCGGCACTATGGCACCTACCGCAGTACTCATGAGCATAATGAGTATGATCCAGAGTAAAAACTGCGTTACGCCGACTGCACCGATGCCAATGATCTTACCCAACATCAGTTGCGTGGGTTTCACACTGCTTACCACTACTTCGGCTATGCGGTTTGTTTTCTCTTCCATTACGCCCCGCATTACCATGCTGCCGTACAAAAACAGGGTAATGTAAATAAGAAAGGAGGTAGCATATCCCACTCCATAGGCTACACCGCTGTTGCCCGAGGTCACCTCGCTGCCCTCACCCACCACTTTGGTATTCAGGTCGGTAGCTTTGGCAGCTTTTTTAATCGAATCGTAGGCCTGCTTGCTGATATTTCCCATTTGGGTCACCAGCCGCGTTTGCACCGCATCGTTTACCTGCCGCCGGATGCTCTCTTCCGTCATCACGCCCAGGTTTTTGCGACTGTAAATTTCAAACTGTGTGCCCTTGTTTACGCCATTGCCGGGCGCCAGCAGCACCGCTGCGTAGTCCTTTGATAGCAGAGCAGTATCGGCATTGTCTACAAAATCGTAGCTGGTCGATTTGCTGCTTTGCAGATACTCTTTCAGCACACCGTCTTTATCGCCTACGGCTATCTTTTCCTCCTTTACGCTTTTTACAGTAATGAGGATGACAGCAGCAATAATGATGACAAATACCAGCGGCGTCAAAAACGTGCTGAGCAAAAAAGTTTTGTTGCGTACCCGGGTCAGGTATTCGCGTTGTATAATCAGCCAGGTTTTATTCATGATATGAAAGAATGAAATGGATGAACAAATGAGGTAACAAATCTGCCATTTGCAGGCCTACACAGCCCCTTGCAAAAACTGACGGGCAGTAGGGGTGCCTTCCACCAGCTTAATGAAGATATCGTTGAGCGAAGGCAGGATTTCGTGAAAGCTCAGAATCTGCCGGTTGCTGGCCATCAAATGCTGCAGCACCTGATTATTGCTGGCACCTTCATGCAGGCGCACCACTACTTTCTTTTCCTTCTTTTGCAGCAAGTCAAATAGGCCTTCCACCGAAGACAGGCCCTCGGTATCGTCCAACTCTATGCTAAACAGAAACTCTTTGAACTGTTGCTTCACATCGGCCACGGTGCCATCCAATATTTTCTGTCCCTTGTTTACCAGTACTATCTGATCGCATATCTCTTCTACCTGCTCCATACGGTGCGTAGAAAAGATGATAGTAGCACCTTCTTTGGCCAGCCGATAAATCTCATCCTTGATCAGGTTGGCATTCACGGGATCGAGGCCGCTAAATGGTTCATCAAGAATGATGAGCTTAGGCTCATGCATGACGGTGGTTACAAACTGAAGCTTTTGGCTCATGCCCTTGCTCAGGTCTTCCACCTTCTTGCCCCACCAACTTTCCATGCCCAGCCGCACAAACCACGCTTTGGCAGCCGCCATTGCATCGGGCTTGCTCATGCCTTTCAACTGTGCCAGGTAGGTGGCCTGTTCGCCAATTTTCATTTTCTTGTACAGGCCTCTTTCCTCGGGCATGTACCCAATTTTGATCACATCGTTTACCGGATCAAAGCGATGTCCATTCAACCATATATCACCAGCATCGGGGTAAAAAATGCCGGTAATCATGCGAATGAGCGTGGTTTTGCCGGCACCATTGGGGCCCAGCAAACCAAAAATGCTCCCTTGCTGAATGCTGAATGAAATGTCGTCGACGGCACGCTGCGTAGCAAACTGCTTTACCAGGTGCTCTACACGTAGTATTTCCATAGAATAGTTTAAGACGGAATGAAGTTAACCGCTGGCCGCATTCGGCGCAGGCATTTACATGAGTGGAACACAGTACTTAAAAATTACACCCGGTCATTATTTCTCCGGTAGCGGCCTCACCCCGGGGCGCTTCCGTACATGCGCTAATGCAGTTGCTCCGCGACTTTCATCCGTGGCAGCACGTCTTCCACAGCCTTCTAAAGTTGATGGGCGCTGCCTGCACTCACGGGGTGTTTTCTATTACTATTAGCTATAAAAAAGTATCGGCCGGCGCTCAAAAAAAACAATCGACACCTCCATGGCCTTCAATAGCAGCGGCGCACCGCGGCTTACTGATGGCAATACTGCAGCACGGCCTGCCGCACACAGTTTTCGCCATCCATGGCTGCGCTTACAATGCCGCCTGCATAGCCGGCGCCCTCGGCACAGGGGTACAAGCGGCTTATCTGCACATGCTCCAGTGTGCCGGCATGCCTTGGTATGCGCACCGGCGAGCTGGTACGGCTTTCTGTAGCCACCAGCACGGCCTCATTGGTATAGTAGCCTTTCATTTTTTTGCCAAAAGCCTGCAGCCCTTCTTGCAAAGCAGCCCCCACCAAGGGCGGCAGCACGGCATACAAATCGGCACTGGCAATGCCTGGCAGATAAGAGCAATCGGGCAAACTGGCCGAAGCTTTTCGCTGCACAAAATCGGCCATGCGCTGGGCGGGTGCCACCAGCCGGCCACCACCGGCAGCAAAGGCTTTTCGCTCGACATACTGCTGAAAATACATGGTGCCCAGCGCCGACTGCAATACGTGGCGGGGCTGTCCGGTTACTGCTTCAAAATCGGCGGGCAGTTGCTGCACATCTGCCAATCGTATTTCGGTCACCATGCCACTATTAGCGTATGGGTTGTTGCGCTTGCTGGGGCTCCATCCATTTACCACCACTTCGCCGGGGGCGGTGGCGGCCGGTGCAATGATGCCGCCCGGGCACATGCAAAAGGAAAAAACGCCGCGACCCTGTGCCTGCTGTACCAGGCTGTAGCTGGCTGGTGGCAGGTATTCGCTGCGCACCAGGCAGTGGTATTGGGCCGCATCGATGATATGTTGCGGATGCTCAATGCGCACCCCGAGAGCAAAGGGCTTGGCCT
>CANHEC010000261.1 GCA_947459455.1 Chitinophagaceae bacterium | reverse complement strand
ATTCAGCCCGATGCGGCGGCCTACATCATCATCGATAAAGGCTACACCGAGTTTGTTGGCAATAGCAAAGGATGGTTTTCCCTTCGGTTTACCCGCAAAATGCGCATCAAAATAAACAATGCCAATGGGGTGGACGCCGCCGACTTTCGGATTCCGGTGTACCGCAGTGGCAGCACAGTAGAAAAGCTGCAGAACCTCAAGGCCGTGTCGTACAATCTGGAAAATGGACAGATTGTAGAGACCTATCTGAAGAACGATCAGATTTTTGAAGACAAATACAGCCGCAACCTGGAGCTGCGCAAGTTTTCGGTACCGGGCGTAAAGGCAGGTAGCTTGGTAGACGTGACCTATGTACTCGAAAGCGATTTTCTGAGCAACCTGCAGCCATGGACTTTTCAGGGCGAGTACCCCCGCTACTGGAGCGAGTATGAAGTCGATTTTCCGCAGTTTTTTCATTACGTCATGATAGCGCAGGGCTACCATCCTTACCATGTGCGTACTTCCAAAGAAGATCGCATGAATTTTAGCGTACTCATCCCCAGCGAGGATGGTATTGGCGGACGCAGTGAGATGGCCAGCTTTTCGGCCAACGTGCAGTACACCCGCTGGGTCATGAAAAATGTGCCGGCCCTCAAAGAAGAACCCTTCACCAGCACACTGGATAACCACGTGTCTAAAATCGATTTTCAGTTGAGCCAATACCGCTTCGAAGGACAACAGCCCCGCAACGTGATGGGCAATTGGCCCCAGGTGGTAAGCCGCATGAACAACTACGAAGATTTTGGTGCCAATCTTTACAAAGGCAATGGCTTTTTGGATGATGAGCTAAAGCCGGTAGTAGCCGGCGCCACCGATCAATTGGACAAAGCCAGGCGCATCTATGCCTACGTACGTGATAAGTACACCTGCACTTCGGCCAGGGGCTTGTACCTTACCAATGGATTGAAAAACGTGGCCAAAACGAAAAGTGGTAATGTGGCCGATATCAACCTGCTGCTGACGGCCATGCTCAACCACGAAAAAATAGAAACTCACCCGCTCATTCTGTCTACCCGTTCGCATGGCCTTACCCATGAAATATACCCGCTGATGGACCGCTACAACTACGTGGTAGCGCAAACTAAAATAGACGGAGTAACCTACAACCTGGATGCCACTGAACCGGGCCTGCCCTTTGGCGTACTGCCCCCGCATTGCTACAATGGCCACGCCCGCCTCATTCATGGCTTTGGCCCGCCGGTGTACCTCATGCCCGATAGTGTGGTGGAAAAAAAGACGACGCAGCTGTTCATGACCATGTCGGAAAAAGGAGAGTGGGTAGGCGAATTGCGCAGCAGCCTGGGCAATTTTGAATCGCTGGGGCTGCGGCAGTTAGCCAAAGCCAAAGGCAAGAACGCCATTGCTGAAGCTATTCGCAAGCAAATACCTACCGACTACAGCATTGGCGAGCCTGCACTGGAAAATATTGATAGCGGCGACGCCAACGTAACCGTAGCCTATAGCGTAAAGCCTGAAGTGGAGGCCGATGCCGACGTCATTTATCTCAACCCGATGATTGCCGAAGGCTTCAAGGAAAATCCGTTCTCATCGGCCGAACGAAAGTACCCGGTAGAAATGCCCTACGCCAGCAGCGAAATGTTCATTGCCAACATTGAAATTCCGGCTGGCTATGTGGTGGAGGAACTACCCAAAAGCACCAAGGTGAACCTGTTTGAAAACGATGGCTTTTTCGAGTACATCGTGAGCAAAGATGCCGAGCGAGTGATGCTGCGCTGCCGCCTTGTCATTCACAAAGCCGATTTCATTGCCGATGACTACGAGCCACTGCGGGAATTTTTCAGTTACGTGGTAAAAAAGCAACAGGAAACCATCGTATTCCGTAAAAAGAAGTAAGCCATGAAGCAGATCGTACAGTGTGTGTGCTGGCTGGCAGCCAGCTTTGGGGTCCTGCCCGTGGCGCAGGCGCAGGAGTTTTCTATTTTAAAAATACCCGATTCGTTGCTCAAGGGCGCCAACGTAGTCAAGCGGGTCGATGAGCATGAGCTACGCATCAGTTCCCGGTCCAAAGCCTCGTACCGCCACCGGCGGGTGTACACCATCCTCAATGAAAAGGCGGATGGCTGGGCCATGTCGGGCGAAAGCTACGACAACCGCTTCTTTAGTATTGATGGCATTGAAGGCCACCTGTACGATGCTGCCGGTAATAAAATCAAGTCGCTGAAGAAAAGTGAAATACGCGACCTCAGCGGCATGGGCGGCGGCACCGAAGTATCCGATAACCGCATCAAAGAGTTCGGCTTTTACCATCGTACTTATCCGTACACCGTCGAGTTCATTACCGAAACCAATTTCCGCGGCCTCATGTTTCTGCCTACTTGGCGGGCCATCGAGGGCCAGCTGATGAGTGTGCAGCAAACCAGCTTCCGCATTCAGCACCCGGCCAATGTCGAAATTCTTTACAAGGCCTTCAACTACCCCGATGCTCCCCAAAAAACCGCCGATGGCAGCGATGTGGTGCTAAACTGGCAACTGCAGGGGTTGCGGGCTCGCAGTGCCGAATCTTATGCGCCGCCTTGGTCCGAGATCACGCCCAGCGTGTTTACCGCCATGAAAGAGTTTGAAATGGGCGACTATGCCGGCAGCAACGCCAGTTGGGAAGCCTTTGGCAATTATGTGTACACACTCATCAAGGGCCGCGATCAGTTGCCGCCCGACCTGGCGGCTAAAGTAACCGAGCTGGTAGCCGGCAAAACCGACACCTACGAAAAAGTGGCCGTGCTGTATAAGTACCTCCAGGAAAATACCCGCTATATCAGCATCCAGCTGGGCATTGGCGGCTGGCAGCCTTTCGATGCGGCTTTTGTACATAGCAAAAAGTATGGCGATTGCAAGGCCCTCACCAATTTTATGATTGCCATGCTTAAGCAAGCCGGCATCCCGTCCATCTATTCCGTCATCAAGTCGGGTAGCGGCATCACCCGCTTCCTCAGCGATTTTCCCTCTTCGCAGTTCGATCACGTTATCCTGTGCGTACCCAACAATAAGGATACCATTTGGCTGGAATGTACCAGCAATACCATGCCCGCCGGCTATCTCGGCGATTTTACCTGCAACCGGCCCGCCCTGCTGGTAAAAGAAACCGGCAGCCAGTTGGTGCGCACCCCGCACTACAACAGTTTGCAGAATATGCAGGTGCGCCAGGTCAATGCCCGCCTGCTGCAAGATGGCTCTATGAAGTGCGAAAGCAAGACCACCTATTCGGCCCTGCAGTTTGATAATGTGCATTCGATGCTGCACCAGCTGCCCCGCGATAAGCAAAAAGAGGTCCTGCAACGCAGCATCAACCTCGGCACTTACGAGATTATCGATTTCAACTACGAGGAGCATCCCGGCCGCCTGCCATCGATAGATGAAAAGCTGGAAATAGCCGCACTCAACTATGCACAGGTGACCGGCAAGCGTCTCATGCTGGTGCCCAATGTGCTCAGCCGCTACAACTGGCGCCTGAGCAAAGACTCGACCCGCCAGTTCGACATCGTGTTCAACTATCCGTTTTGCGATATCGACAGCGTCAGCATCGAAGTGGGCGAGGGCTACCGGGCCGAATCGCTGCCCAAGCCTGTGAAGTTTGAAACTGCTTTCGGCAGCTACGAGTCGTTCACAGAGTTGCGTGGCAGCACCCTGCACTACTACCGCCGCATGCAGCGGCAAGAGGGGCGCTATCCCGCCAGCAAGTGGCCCGAATTGGTGCAGTTTTTTGAAGACATTACCAAGGCCGACCGGGCCAAAGCCGTGCTGGTAAAGGCGACAGAATAGCGGTTCAATTTTCCGGCACAATTACACTTCTGGCTGCCCCACAAGGGTGGCCAGTATTTTTATCCGGGCCGTCAGCTACCCGCTCCCTTCATCAGCAGTCCGGGCTGCTGCGGGCTTCGCTATCGCTGCGGTATGCCGCCGCGGCGGCACACTACCCCTGCGCATCCCGCGGCCCTCGGCAGCTGGATGATGATGGAGCGGAAAGCAGAAGGCGGAAGGCAGAAGGCAGAAGGCTGAGGGATTGGGAATTAGGAATTGGAGGGCGCAACCCAATCAATCTCAAATCTGAATTTCAAATTTCAAATCTCTTTTCCCTCTGCGCCTCTGCGAGAAACCCTCTCCCGCGATATGGGCCTGGGCTATTGGGTATTTGGAATTGGGGTGCAACCCAATCAATCTCAAATCTGAATCTCAAATTTCAAATCCTTTTCCTCTGCGTTCTCTGTGCCCTCTGTGCGATACAAACCCTCTCCCTTCCGAATCAGAATCGAAACTCTATCTTGCCTTCGTGTTCGCCATCGTCGATATCGAAACCAGCGGCGGCAATGCTGCCACCGGCGCCATCACCGAAATAGCCATTGTGCTGCACAGTGGTACCGAGGTGGAAGGCCGCTTCTGTACCCTGGTGCATCCGCAGCAGCCTATTCCCCGCTACATTACCGCCCTCACCGGCATCAGCGATTTCATGGTGGCTGATGCCCCTTCGTTTCAAGACATTGCCGAACGAGTGCACCGTCTGCTCAGCGGGCGGGTGTTTGTAGCACACAATGTCAATTTCGATTACTCCTTTGTGTTTCACCAGCT
>CANHEC010000260.1 GCA_947459455.1 Chitinophagaceae bacterium | reverse complement strand
GTTTTCAGGTCGATGCGGCCTAACACTTCCTTCTTCAGGTCGCTCAAATCCAGCAGGTATTGCAGAAAGCTGGCTTTATAAAATCCATCCTTGGTGCCCAGATTTACAAACAGCTTAGCGTATTGCGCATTGCTTCCGCCAAACGTCCGCCCTTGCGTATCACGAGCTTCGCCAGGCACACGCCTTTCCCGCTTTTCTACCGATGGTCGCCCTACGTTCAGGTCCTGCGCATTTTCGTAATAGCGCAAGAAGCGATCGAACTCCAAAGCCGCCACGCGTTGCAGCACTTCTTCTTTCGATACGGCCGCAAACTTTTCTGACAGCATCGGCAGGTAGGTTTCATAATCACCATGGCTGATGTCGGTTGCCAGCAGCTTGTCCATAAAGAAGAAGAACTGCTTGCGGCAAACATCCTTACCACTGGGAATTTCCAGCCTGTTCATCTTCGCTTTTATCATGCGCTCTATTTCCTGTACACGGCGCACTTCGCGGGGCGATACAATCGAGAGGCAGATGCCCGTATTGCCCGCCCGGCCTGTACGACCACTGCGGTGAGTATACACTTCCACATCGTCGGGCAGTTCAAAATTGATGACGTGGGTAATGCCGCTTACATCAATACCACGTGCTGCCACATCGGTAGCTACTACCAGTTGCAGTGCCTTGCTGCGGAAGCCGGCCATCACCCGGTCACGCTGCTGCTGGTTCAGATCGCCGTGCAGGGCATCTACGTTGTATCCTTCGCGGGTCAGTCGTTCCGATATTTCCTGTGCATCGGCCTTGGTACGGGTAAAAATGATGCCGTAGATATCCGGATTAAAGTCGATCAATCGCTTCAAAGTTTCGTAGCGATGCTGATGCGTGGCAATGAAATACTGGTGATCAATGTTCACATTGGCCGTATTCACTTTACCTACCGATACTTCCACCGGATTGCTCATGAACTTTTTAGCTACCTGCCGAATAGCCGGTGGCATGGTGGCGCTGAAAAGCCACATGCTGTTGCGCTTGGGCGTGTACTCCAGTATGCATTCAATGTCTTCTTTGAAGCCCATGTTCAGCATTTCATCGGCCTCATCCAGCACTACATACTGAATAGCTTCCAGGTCGATGGCCTTGCGTTCGATCAGATCGATGAGGCGGCCTGGTGTGGCTACTACCAATTGTACGCCCTGCTTCAGCTCCCGCATTTGCTGCGTGATGCTGGCGCCGCCGTACACGGCCAGCACCTTGATGCTGCCACCTACTTTTCCAAAATTGTCAATCTCCTTTACGATTTGCACGCACAGTTCGCGGGTAGGACATACCACCAGCGCCTGCGGATGCCTGAGGCTCCGGTCGATCAATTGCAGCAGTGGCAACCCAAACGCAGCCGTTTTTCCGGTACCGGTTTGCGCCAGCCCCACAAAGTCGCGGGTGCCCTGCAGCAGTAGCGGAATGGCCTTGGCCTGAATTTCGGTGGGTGCCGTAAAGCCCAGCTTTTCTACACCTGCCTGCAATTGCTCGTTCAGCCCCAGGTTCTTAAAATCACTCATGTATTTGTTTTTAACCTGCCTGTTTCACTACAGGCAATTCATTTATTTCAAAATTCGTTTGATGTTGTTGGCCTGCTCTATCAGCTCTCGCAAATAGTCCCAGTTTTCCTTCTCGAGGCAGGCCTTGAACTTGCGCAATTGGCTGATGTGCTCATTCAGCACATCCAGCACATTGTCGCGGTTTTGCCTGAAGATAGGCACCCACATATCGGGGTTGCTCTTCGCCAGGCGCACAGTACTTTCGAAACCAGCACTCGCCAGTTCAAAAATGGCATTCTCTTCCCGCTCTTTTTCCAGCACCGTATTGGCCAGCGCAAAAGAGGTGATGTGTGAAATGTGGCTGATGTAAGCCGTATGAACATCGTGTGCATCGGCCTGCATATGCACAATGTGCATGCCCATGGCAGCCAGTGCCTGCTCAGCCAGTTGCACGGCATCTGAATCCGATTCATCGGCATTGCACACAATGGCCGCTTTGCCCTTGTATGCATGCACGGTAGCTGCCTCGGGGCCACTAAATTCGGTACCCCACATGGGGTGCGCCGCCACAAAACGCCCTCGCTGCGGGTGCTGACGCAGGGCTTCAATCATGGCTGCTTTGGTAGAGCCCATATCCATCACCACCTGTTGCTGGCAGGCATCCAATACCTGCTGCAGCACGCCAATACAACTATCGACCGGTACTGCTACCAATACCAGATCGGCTTGGGCCACAGCTTCGTGCAATGGCAGTACTTCATCTACTATGCGCAGCTGCAACGCTTTGGCAGCATGCTGTTCACTCGCATCTACCCCCACTACGTGGGTAGCCATCCCCTTTTCACGCAGCACCAGTGCTGCCGAACCTCCAATCAGTCCCAATCCTATTACCGTCAGGTTCATACTATTGCCTTTACTCTTTCTATTGCTTGCGCAAAAGTGGCTTCGGTGCTACAAAGACTTACACGGATATACCCATTGCCTGCTGTGCCAAAAATGCCACCCGGTGTAATGAATACATGGGCTTGCTGCAATATGCGATCGCTAAGGGCGTAGCCGTCCGCCGCGGTGGCAGGAATAGCAGCCCACAAAAACATACCCACCTGCTGCTTGTCGTAGCGGCAGCCCAGCAAATCCAGCAATTCATAAGCCCGCTCACGACGCTGCTTATACGTTTCGTTTACACTATCGTACCAGCTGCTGTCTACTTCCAGCGCTTTGGCAGCGGCCAGTTGTAGCGGCAGGTACATGCCACTGTCCATATTGCTTTTAAAACGCAACACTTCATTGATTCGATCGGCTGCGCCGCAAAGCATACCCACCCGCCAGCCAGCCATGTTGTGACTTTTGCTCAGCGAGTTTAGTTCCAACACGACTTCATCGGCACCTGGTAATGCCAGCAGGCTTTCGGGTCGCTCATTCAAAATGAAACTGTAAGGATTGTCGTGACAGATCAGGATATCATGGCGCTTGCCGAAATCAATCAATTTTTCGAACACCTCACGCTGTGGCACTTGTCCGGTGGGCATTTGCGGATAGTTCACCCACATCAGCTTCACCCGGCGCAGATTCATTTGCTCCAGCGCCTGCCAATCGGGCTGCCATTGTTTGGCCTCCGTCAGTTCGTAGTCTATGCACTCAGCACCGGCCAGCTTAACAGCACTACGGTAGGTAGGATAACCGGGATTGGGCACCAGAGCTGCGTCTCCTTCATTCAGGTAGGTCATGCAGATGTGCATGATACCTTCTTTGGAACCAATCAGCGGCAAAATCTGCGTATCGGCATTCAGCTGCACGCCATACCAGCGATGGTACCATGCTGCAATGGCCTGCCTTAACACCGGCGATCCTTTATAGCTTTGATAAGCGTGCACATTGGGGCGGGCACTTTCTTCCTGCAATACTTTTATTACATCGGGGTGCGGTGGCAGGTCGGGGCTGCCAATACCGAGGTTGATTACCGCAGCACCAGCCTTGTTCATGCCGTCTATTTCCCGCAGCTTCTGCGAAAAATAGTATTCGCCAATTCCTTCCAGTCGGTTTGCCAGTTTCATAGTTCGACTTATCTCTACTATTGTCTTTGATTTTAAAACATTGCTTAGCCTGCTACCTGCTCTTTGCCATTGCGGTACACCCCAAATACGGTCACTTCTTCGGTATGCTTGCGCAGCTGTTGCATCACTTTTTCAAACTGTGCCGGCTGCCCAAATTCCATATCGGCATGAAATGAATATTTAAAGTCAGTACCAGGGATGGGCATGCTCTGCAGCTTACTCAGGTTCACCCCTTCGTTGGCTATTACCTGCAGGGCCTTGGCCAGGCTGCCACGGCTATGGTCGGTATGAAACTTCACCGACGCTTTGTTGGCATCAGCTACCGGCTTTGCATCCTTTTGATGACGCAGCATCAGGAAACGAGTGTAGTTATTCTTTTGTGTGTGAATATTGGGTACCAAGATTTCTAAGTTGTAAAGTTCTGCTGCCAACTTGCTGGCGATGGCAGCCTGCGTTTTGCTTTTGCGCTGCTGCAGGTGCCGGGCACTCAGGGCCGTGTCTTCCGATTCTACCAGTTTTAATTGCGGATGTTTTTCCAGGTATTCCATACACTGCAAAATGGCCATGGGATGCGAGTGTACTTCCTTCAATTGATCGAGTGAAACGCCGGGATTGACCAACAGGTGCTGACGAATATGGAGGTACACCTCGCCTACAATGGTGACCGGGTGCTTTTGCAACAGGGTATAGTTGGGTAAAATGCTGCCTGCGATGGAGTTTTCAATGGCCATCACGCCGCCGGTAGCTTCTTTGCGAGCTATGGTGTGCTGCGCTACCTGCCGGAAAGTATCGCAGGCAATGACTTCTACCTGCTTGCCAAAAAAGCGGCGAGCCGCTTCCTGGTGAAAGCTGCCTGCATATCCTTGAATAGCTACACGCTCTGTACGTTGATGAGTGCCGTCGGTTTTCATGTCGGTGGTCTGAAACAAAAAACCCGGCCGCTTTTGCGGACCGGGCTTGTATTTTCATTTTCTTTTTTCTGTGTTGATCAATGATGCATACTAGTTCCGGTCCACTTTGCTGCTAAAGTAGAAAAAGTAATAACCGGCGTATGC
>CANHEC010000259.1 GCA_947459455.1 Chitinophagaceae bacterium | reverse complement strand
TGACCTTTTCAGCCACTATTCAATTACTTCCACTCCAGTGCTCCTTTTTTGTGCGCATATAGCAGGCCTAAAAAAAGAATGAAGAAGAAAATCACGATCTCGACAAGGGCTATCCAGCCGACATTCTTTACCACTACTGCCCACGGATACAGAAACACCAGCTCCACATCGAAAATGAGAAAGATGAGAGCAAAGAGATAATAACCCACATTGAACTGAATGCGACTGGCCCCTTTGGTAGGTACGCCACACTCATACGGCTCTCCTTTTTGCTTATTGGTACTGGCTTTCAGTACCAGCTTCGAAATGCTTAGTGCAATGCCCGCAAATGCAAGCGCAGCTATGGCCAATGCTATCAACGAACCTGCACCCATGTATTGGTTGGTTTTGTTCGAAAGTAGTTGTGCGACAATCGTTTGAAACTGACGGATATCAGTTCAAGTGAAAATTTAAATCAGCCGGGGTACACCACCAAACTTTTTTTGTGGCTGCGCAACTTTTACAACCACTTCATTCTACATCGGCCACCGAAAAGGGACGACGCTTGTGCATGGCCAGCGCCAGGGCCGCCAGGCTTAGATAAAAAGCACTAAAACCTTCCAACAAAAATGTCGGCTTGTACAATTCCTGGCGGTACACCAGCCAGGCCGCTACCGATAGCAATACAGACGCTACCAACAGCAAAACAGAAGTTTTGAACCGCCATGCCAGGCCAATACGATGATGGAAGACTGCCAGCAGCGTACAGGGCATGGCCAGCAGCAGCAGGCCCCAGGCAGTGTCAGCCAGCTCGTGCCACTTTATGGCAGCAGTGGCCAACAGCAACACTGCAGGCAGCAGGTATACAGCAGTTTTTATCCAATGCTGCAATTTGTTCATAGCAACAACTCAAATGGGCCAGCTGGCCTAACCGTACAGCTCAAAGTGTATGTCTTTCTTATCGTAACCGATGGCTGTAAGGCGTTGGCGGGCTTCGTCTATCATGTTTTTCCAGCCGCACAAAAAGAAACGGGCTGGCGCTAGCCCCGCACCGCCGGCAGCCAGGTGCTGTTGCTGTTGTGCCAGCAGCAGCTCCTCATACACATTGTGCACATAGCCGGTGCGCTGCAGTAGGTGGTTATCGGCTTGTTCGCGGCTGTACGTGGGTATGTACCTAAAGCCGGGCATAGCGTCCTGCAGTTCCCGCAGCTCCGAGCCATACAGGGTATCGTTGAACTTGCGACAGCCAAAAATGAGATATATAGGCTGGTGCGCTTTGCCCGTGCTGTGCAAGTGATGCACCATGCTGCGGAAGGGCGCAATACCAGTACCGGTACATATCAGATACAATGGTTTGTCTAACTCTGCCGGCAGCGTAAACTTGCCCTGAGGTCCTCTCAAAGTCAGCTCAGTGCCCACGTTCACATGCTGCCATAGCCAGGGCGTACCAGCACCGGCCTCGTTCAGCACTATTACCAGCTCAAAAGTATTGCTACCACTGGGCGCACTGGCAATGCTGTAGCTGCGCCAGCGCTTGTTCTTTTGCTCATGAATGGGCAAATCGAGGGTAACAAACTGGCCCGGTTCAAAATCGAACCGCTCCATGGAGGGTATTTCAAAAAAGAATCGCTTGGTATTGTAGGTTTCATCTACAATGTTGGTTACCACACCCGTCACCCATTCTGGTAGCGCCATCTGTTTCAAAATTTTTTGAAAGATAAGGGGAACCATTCCAGCTTACAAAGACCCGCCTCAGCCCACTGCATGGGGGCTACCGCTCTATCGTGTACTTTCATACAAACAACCAAGCATGAAAACCTTTTACCTGTCACTGCTGCTGGCGCTCTGCAGCCCGCTGGCACTTTTGGCACAGTCTGCCGATACAGCCTGGCGCCTGTACAAGCATCCCGATGCCCTGTTTAGCCTGCGCTACCCGCCAGGATGGAGCACCCGCACCGATGAAAGCGGCCGCGTATTCTTTACCTCACCGCTGCAAAGCGAAAACGATAATTTTCGAGAAAACATCAATATCTCCGCTTCAAAATCACCGGGTCTTACGCAGCAAGATCTGCTGAACGGTGCCGCCGATATTATAGCCGACCTTAAAGCCAACATGACAGACTTTGAACTATTGGAACAAAAAACCTGGCCGCAAAGTGGCGCCGAAGGGCTGCAATTCACCTACAAAGCTCACATACCGTCCATCGGCGATCTTGATCTGCAGTTTGTACAGCGCTTTTTTATAAAAGGCCCCACGCTGTATACCATCACCTTTACCGGTCTCAGCTTCGATGCCAGCCTTCGGGCAGCCGGCATGCGCCTGCTCAATAGCATCCGCTTTTAAAGCAGGTAATACCTCCGAAAACAAAAAAGCGAACCACTTACTTGGTTCGCCTTTCTATTTCAATAAGAGCCGATACTGCACCACTATTTGGTCACGGCGGCCAGCACCTTAGCCTTCACCGCGTTCAGGTGAATACGCTCCTGCGTCATGGTGTCGCGGTAGCGGATGGTCACCGTGTTGTCTTCCTTGGTTTGGTGATCCACCGTCACGGCAAACGGGGTGCCGATGGCATCCATGCGGCGGTAGCGCTTACCAATGCTGTCTTTCTCTTCGTAAAAGCAGTGGAACGACGACTTGCAATCATTGATCAGGTCACGGGCAATTTCGGGCAGGCCGTCCTTTTTAGTCAGCGGCAGCACGGCCAGCTTGGTAGGCGCCAGGTTGGCCGGTATTTTCAGTACCACACGGCTGTCTTCGCTGCCGTCTTCCTTGGTCCACTTTTCTTCGGCATACGCGTTGCTCAGGGTAGCCAGCACCAGGCGGTCCAGTCCTACCGATGTTTCTATCACATACGGCACGTAGTTCTGGTTGATCTCGGTGTCAAAGTATTGCTGCTTCTTTTTGCTGAACTCCTGGTGGCGGCCCAGGTCGTAGTCGGTGCGGCTGTGGATGCCCTCCAGCTCCTTCCAGCCAAACGGAAAGTTGAACTCCACGTCTACCGCCGCATCGGCATAGTGCGCCAGCTTCACGTGGTCGTGGTACTGCAGGCGCTCCGCCGGAAAGCCCATTACTTCTTTATGCCACTTCAGCCTTTCTTCTTTCCAGTGCGCATACCATTCTTTCTGACTGCCGGGGCGGATGAAGAACTGCATTTCCATCTGCTCAAACTCCCGCATGCGGAAAATAAACTGACGGGCCACAATCTCATTTCTGAAAGCCTTGCCTGTTTGTGCAATACCAAACGGAATCTTCATCCGGCCGGTCTTCTGCACGTTCAGAAAGTTTACAAAAATGCCCTGTGCCGTTTCGGGCCGCAGGTAGATGGTGCTGGCCTCGTCGGCCACGCTGCCCAGCTCCGTGCTAAACATCAGGTTGAACTGCCGCACATCCGTCCAGTTGCAGGTGCCGCTCACGCTGCACTTCATGTTGTTGTCTACTATCAGCTGCTTCACACCCGCCAGGTCGTCGGCCGCCAGCAGCTTTTCCATGTCGGATATTAGTTCCTCTGCCTTCAGCTTTTGGCCTTCGGCCTCGAGCCTTTCAGCATGCGCCTCTATCAGATGATCTACCCGGTAGCGCTTCTGGCTATCCTTGTTGTCTATCATCGGGTCGCTGAAATTGTCTACGTGCCCGCTGGCCTTCCACGTGGTGGGGTGCATAAAGATGGCCGCATCAATGCCCACAATATTGTCGTTCAGCTGGGTCATGGTTTTCCACCAGGCATCCCGAATGTTTTTCTTCAGCTGGGCGCCATTCTGGCCGTAGTCGTACACGGCGGCCAGCCCATCGTATATCTCACTGCTCTGAAAAATATAGCCGTACTCTTTGGCGTGGCTGATCAGGTTTTGGAATGTATTTGCGTCGTAACTCATGGCACTAATGTGATAATGTGATGATGCGATAATGTGACAATGTGATAATGACGACCGGACACGGGCAAAGAAATACCGGCCGGCGGGCCGCAAATATAAGCCCACCCAAACAGAAGGTTGAGAATAGGCGAAAGGGGGCTGTCGGCTACAGTGCAGGGCCCAGCCATTGTTCGCTCCCTTCTGGGCTCGCTATCGCTCGGCCCCGGCGCTGCCCGCCGGGGGCTTCGGCCTGTGGCCTCACCCGCCAGGCAGCGCAGCCCATCAGCTGCAGGCATCCTGCCCGGCCAAAGCCCCTATCATCCATTACCAATGCTGCCCTTTATACCACCGGCTTAGGTGGCCAGGCTCCACAAAAAACAATGCCGGCCTCCTGGGTAGGAAGCCGGCGTGCATGGGTAACGAGCTAAGAGGTGTGGTGTGGTGATGAGTTTATAGACAAAAAACGTCCGAGATATGCTTTGAAGCGTAACAGCGGCAGCCGAACAACTACCGAGCGACGGCACGAAAGTAGCTGCCCACCCATTACCCGATTGTTAAGTTCCACCTAATAAAAAATTTAAACAGTAATGCGTGTATGTACCTGTTTTTTAATTGCTTACGCAGCGTGTACCTTTTGCTGCAAATACGCTTTTATGGTACACAAATCAACCCGTTTTCTTGTCTGCCTGTGCTGTACCCTTTGCTTGTTCAGCTTTGCTGCACTGCCAGCGCACGCCCAACTGTCCAACCAACCCTGCCCGGCAGGCACCCGCTGCATCAGCGTATCGGGTAGCGCCGAAACCGAGGTGG
>CANHEC010000258.1 GCA_947459455.1 Chitinophagaceae bacterium | reverse complement strand
AGTTTGCTGCACCTATCAATGCATCTGGCATGAACAAGTTGCACTTTGATATCTGGTCACCCGACTGTACTTCATTCGAGGTGTTTCTCATCAATCCTGGTCCGGTGGAACAAGCTGTAGCCATAACGCCAATCCTGAGCGCCTGGAGAGGTGTAGACATTGATTTGGCGAGCTACAACACCATTAACAAGTCCAACATTATTCAATTCAAGTTGGTAGGTACGCCTTTTGGAAGCAGTACAGTATACCTCGACAATATCTATTTCTACAATGACGCACCGCTGCCGGTGAAGTTTGCAGGCTTTACAGCCCGCCGCCAGGGCCAGCAGGTGTTGCTCAACTGGAGCACCGCTACTGAGCAAAACAACAAGGGCTTTGGTGTAGAGCGCAGCAGCGATGGCCGCAGTTGGCAGCAGGTCGGCTTTGTAGCCGGTGCTGGCAACAGCAACACTAAACGCCAATACAGCCATACCGATGCCGCTACCGATGCTACTGTGTACTACCGCCTGAAGCAGGTAGACCTGGATGGCAAAACCGCCTACAGCCAGGTGCTGACTGTGAGGGCTGCCGGCGTAAGGGCAGCCGTGCAGGTGTACCCCAACCCCGCCCGTGGGCAGGTGTACGTACAGGCTGAGCAACTGGCTGGTACAGCCCGCTACGAAGTAGTACAAATGGGTGGCCAAACGGTAGCACAAGGCACCGTGCAGCTGGGGGCGCAGCCCGCCAAGCTGGATCTAAGCCGCCTGGCGCCAGGCCAGTACATGCTGCGCATTAGCCTGGATGGTACCAGCTATACCGACCGGGTAGTGCTGCAGTAAGGCATCATGCTCCTCAGTCATTGGTGCTGATAAAGTAACCAACAAAGACCGCCAGCCTCCGGGTTGTGCGGTCTTTGCTTTTTGCGCAAATGCCTGCGTGACTGCTTGCCCTATTTTTGAGTATGACCCATTTGCCACATCTCATTACCGATTTGGCCCTGATGTTGGGGGCGGCAGGCATTACCACCCTCCTGTTCAGGCGGCTGAAGCAGCCCGTGGTACTGGGCTATGTGCTGTGCGGCCTGCTGGTGGGCCCCAATTTCAAATTGTTTCCCACAGTTACCGATGTAGAAGGCATCAAAGTGTGGGCCGAAATCGGCGTGATCGTATTGCTGTTTACGCTGGGTCTCGAGTTTAGTTTTAAAAAGCTGGTGAAGGTGGGCCCGGCAGCAGCCATCACGGGCACGGTGGAGATCACCGCGATGCTTGCGATGGGCTTTGCGGCTGGCCGCTGCCTGGGTTGGCGCTGGATGGATAGCCTTTTTCTGGGCGGCATTATTGCTATTTCCAGCACCACTATCATCTTTCGGGCATTTGAAGAAATGGGGATGAAGACCCGCCAGTTTACGAGCCTTGTGATGGGCGTGCTGATTATAGAAGATGTAGTGGCGGTGGTGCTAATGGTACTGCTGAGCACCATGGCCGCCAGCCAGGCTTTTGCCGGCGCCGATTTGCTCATGGCCATTGGTAAACTATTGTTTTTTCTGAGCCTCTGGTTCTTGCTCGGTATTTATCTGCTGCCCGGCTTGCTGCGCAAAGCAGCTCGCTGGCTCAATAGCGAAACCCTGCTGATAGCCGCCCTCGGCTTGTGCCTGGGCATGGTGGTGTTTGCACATTCAGTGGGGTTGTCGGCTGCATTGGGCGCCTTTGTCATGGGCTCCATTTTGAGCGAAACCGCCTACGGCGAAAAAATTGAACACCTGCTGGTGCCAGTCAAGAACTTGTTTGGCGCTGTATTCTTTGTGTCTGTTGGCATGCTCATCAATCCGCAGTTGCTGCTGGCCAATGCAGGCCCCGTGCTACTGATAGCGGCACTGGTGGTGGGTGGCAAATTGCTGTTTGTAAGTGGTGGTGCCCTGCTGGCTGGCAGGCCGCTGCGCCAGGCGGTACAGGCTGGTACCAGCATGACGCAGATCGGCGAGTTCTCCTTCATCATTGCTACGCTGGGCGTGAGCATGAATGTGATAGATGCGGCGCTATACCCCATCGCAGTGGGGGTATCGGTGCTTACTACGTTTACCACACCGCTCATGATAAAATCGGCCGAGGGCCTGATAGCCGGCCTGAACAAACGATTGCCCGCCCGCTGGCTGGCTGCTATCGATAAATACAGTGCCGGCTCGCAACTCATCAAAGCCGAAAGCGACTGGCGACTGGTAGTACGCCACTATGCGCAGGTAATGGCGGTAAACACGGTGATGATGGTGGCCGTGATTCTGTTGAGTCGCTATGTGCTGAAGCCGCAGCTGAAGGCACTTATGCACCACGAAGCCTGGGCCCGGGCCCTGTCGTTGTTTATCAGCGTGGCGCTGATGTTGCCCTTTGCCTGGGCCATGATAGCCCGCAAAATGCAACACCATGCCTACAAGGCGCTTTGGCTGGATAGCAAGTACAACCATGGTCCGCTGGTGACGCTGGAAATAGTGCGCAGCCTGCTGGCGGTCGCCCTCATGGGCGTGTTGTTGCGTCAATACTTTTCTACCAGTGCGGCGGTGGGTGCTACGTTGTTGGTGCTGATAGCGGTGCTGTTTGTATTTCGGCAGCGCCTGCAGCGCTTTTACCAGCGCATTGAGCGGCGTTTTCTGCACAATTTGCAAGGCGATAAGCCGGCTGCTACCGGCAGCGAACTACTACTGCTGGCACCTTGGGATGCCCACCTGAGCAAAGTGCGGATAGGGGCCGGCAGCCACCTGGTCGGCATTGCTTTGGAAGAACTGGCCCTGCGGGAAAAATACGGAATCAACGTGGCGTTTATCGAGCGGGGCAATCGGCTTATTTATGCGCCGGCCCGCACCGAAAAGCTGTTTCCCTACGATGAAATTGGCGTGATAGGTACCGACGTACAGCTGCAGCATTTTGCGATGCTGGTAGAAGGCGGTGCCGATGATGAGGGCACTCCGGTTGATCTGCAGGCAGGCGAAATCATTTTGCAAAAACTGGTGGTGGATGCTCACAATGGCCTTACCGGACAGACCATCAGGCAAAGTGGTATTCGTGAAAAAACAAATGGCCTGGTGGTAGGCATTGAGCGACAAGGCGAACGGATGCTCAATCCATCATCGGACACCCGGTTTGAGTGGGAGGATATTGTATGGCTGGTAGGCGAACGCAGCAAGATTGCCCGTCACTATTTTCAGCCGGGCGGCGCCAAGGCATAGTGCCGATTGGAGCGCCTCATGTTCGTTTGTAAAAGGGCGAGCCGAAGATGGCAACGAAACCTACGAGCTACGGCTTATGAAACCATTGCACTACTTCGGCTTGTAAATATTTACATCAAAAGGACCGCTTAGCTCACAATAATCGATTTGGCTTCGGCTATCACTTGCTTGCTACCCATTACTATCAGGCGTTCGCCTTTCATCGCAATGTAGTCGGGCTGCGGATTGCGACGGTATTTGCCATCTATTTGTTTTACCCCAATCACGTTGCAGCCAGTGCGCTGCCACAGGTTGAGTTCGCCCAGGTTCACTGCCTCGGGTACTTCTATTTCAGCTATCTGAAACCGATCGTTGTGCGATACCGTGAGCAGCGATAAAAACTCCTGTACATCGGGTATCATCACCAGCGAAGCCATGTGGGCACCACCCAGCTTGTCGGGCATGATTACGTTGGTGGCGCCAGCTATCTTCAGCTTTTTGATGCTGTGGTCGTCGCTGGCCCGGCTGATGATGGTGAGCTCCGGACTGATTTGCCGGGCGGTCAATACCACAAACAAATTATCTGCATCATTAGGCAGGGCACTAATCAGGGCTCTCGCTTTCAAAATGCCGGCTTCGAGCAGGGTTTCATCTTTGGTAGCATCGCCCGGTATTATCATGTCGGTATCATGGTCTACCTCCGCCACCAGGTGTTGGCGTTGTTCCACTACTGTAAATGGGATGCTATTTTGGCGCAGCACCTCACATGCCTGCCGTCCATTGCGGCCATAGCCGCACACAATCACGTGGTTTTCCATACGCATCAGTTTTTTGCTCTGCCGGTACAGGCGGTATTGTTTTCGCCACTCGCCATCCAGCAGCAGGCGGGTAACCATGGTAATGTAAAAGGCCACCAATGCCAGGCTGGCAATGATGAGGAAAATGGTAAATAATTTGCCAGCTGCACTCAGCGGTTCTATTTCGCCAAAACCCACGGTACCCACCGTAATCACTGTCATGTACAGGGCATTCAGCCAGCTGAACCCGTCGATGACAACATAACCCACAGTACCAATAACGGTGAGGGCTGCCAGCAGTAACACTGGCGCAGCAAAGCGTTTGAAAAGGAGCCATCGGGTAAGCTTGCCGGCCATAGTGGAGGTGCAATGAGCTTTTTTGGTAGTTTGGGCGCCTTAAATGTAGGAGCCTGCATGCAAAAGCCGTATGAGTTGCGTCACCTGTTTTGGATAAGCCTGCTATTGTTGGCGTGCAGTGCTACCCGCCGCACACAGCAATCATCAGCACCCTTGCAGCAATTGCTGGCCGATTCGGCGCTGGTACAGGCTCATGTGGGTGTGCTGGTAGTAGCAGCCGAAGAAGGGCGCACCCTGGCGGCGCACAATGAACAGCGCTATTTTGTGCCCGCCAGCAATACCAAGCTGTATACACTATTTGCCGGCCTTCGTTTTT
>CANHEC010000257.1 GCA_947459455.1 Chitinophagaceae bacterium | reverse complement strand
GGCTGCAGCAGGGGCAGCCGCTGTGGGGGTTGCTGGCCTACCTGCTACGGCGGGCCCTGTTGCTGGGCTGGCTGGCTTTCTATTTTGCCCATACCAAGCCGTGGGCCCTGTCGGCCGAAGCCTATAGCCCGGCGCAGCGTTGGGGTATCAGCCTTGCCAGTTTTGCGTTGCTGTTCGTCATGTTTTATCCGTGGCTACAGCTGCGGCAGACCTGGCAGCGGCAGCTGCTGCAGTGGGGGGCGGTGGCTCTCTCGGCCCTGCAGGTGGCCTGGCTGCAGTACGCCGATGGCCAGCCGTTTCGGCTCGGCCGGGTCGATATCATCATTCTGGTATTGGCCAATATGGCACTGGCCGGTGCGCTGCTGTGGCTGGCTACCCGCCAGAGGCCCTGGTGGCGGGTGGCGGTGCTGCTGTTCATCATGGGGGTGTTTTTGGCCCGCGATGTGGCCGGCAGCTGGCAGCAGTGGCTGTACCAGCTTACGCCCAGCAGCCAGGTGTACCAGTTTTACTTTCTCAAGTACCTGTTTATAGTAGTGCCCGGCACCCTGGTTGGCGATTGGCTGCTGGCGGCCAATACACAAAGCGAACCCGATGAAGCGCCTGCACCCATGCAGCGCCGATGGTTGCTGGTGCTGCCCTGGCTGCTGGTGGGGCTCAACCTGTGGGGGCTGTACACCCGGCAGTTGGTGCCCAATGTGCTGGGCAGCTTGCTGCTGTGCATGGGGCTGTGCTACGGGTGCCGGCGGTGGCCGCGGCAGCACCTGCTGCGCCGCCTGGCCGAGGCGGGTAGTTTTTTGCTGCTGCTGGGCCTGGCATTCGAAGCGTGGGAAGGCGGCATCAAAAAAGACAGCAGCACCTACAGCTACTATTTTGTGTGCAGCGGACTGGCCATGCTGCTACTGCTATCGCTGCGGCTGGCGCTGCAGCACGCCGCGTGGCAGCGCTATCTGCAGCCCGTGTGGGCCACGGGCCAAAATCCGCTGCTGGCCTATGTGGCCGGTGCACTGCTGCTGACTCCGCTGCTGGGGCTTACGCAACTGCTGCCCTGGTGGCAGGGCCTGCAGGCCAATGCCTGGCAGGGGCTGCTGAAAGGACTGCTGTACACCAGTGCCGTGGCTGCACTTACCTGGGCCGCTACGCGGCGTGGCTGGGTTTGGAAGAGTTAGCGCCGGTGCTGAGTGCAAATAGCGAAAATGCAGCAGGGGCTATCAGCCATGGACCAATACCCGGCACCTGTTCGGGCTGCTGCAGGCTACGCTATCGCTTCGGCCCTCGGTTGTGCCGCCCTCGGGCGCCCCGCCGCGGCGGGGCCCTTTCGCATCCCGCAGCCACTCAGCGGTGGTGCATGCCCGGCCTTTCAAGGCGGCCTGCCGTACTTTAGCGCTGATTCACGGCGGTCGGATGTAGATAGGGTTTTAGTGTTGGGGCTGTTGTAAGGCGGGGTGATTGCAAAGTAGGTTCTTGTGCCACGAACCAAGGCATTGGTATGAAACAAAAAAATATACTTGTTTTTTTATTGATAGTTAGCTGCTTGTGTTGTCATACAAGGATAGGGAGTCGTCATTTTGCTACTGCAAAAAGTAGACAAGATTTCAACTATTATATAATGATATTGGATTCGGCGGTTAGTCACAACAAGAGTGATACCATTGATTGCTGTTCTGATGCTATTCGCTACATGGAAATTACCACTGGCATTGATGCATCTTCTCCTGGTAATTTTTTCGGGAAATTTTTCTTTTTGAGAACTGATTATTTGAAATGGAGAAAATGGGGCGATACAAGTAAAAGCTTTAAGAGATAGAGACGATAAAGAATTCGATCCTCTGCCTTGATTGGTGGTACGAACCATTCCCGCTATCGACTATCATTTACCATCCCCGGCGCAAGTGTTCCGCTTCAGCTGGCCACATGTGCCGCCTAAATTCCCCGTGGCGGCTGTTTGCTATTGCTCATTGCCCGTCAAAGTCATTCCGTTTGTCTGCTGTAGGTTGTGTGGGGAAAGTTTTGCCGGGAAGGGAACGGGCTCAATCCAAACTGCAAGTCCGGCGCCGATGCATCGTTTGGGTGAACGTCAAGATAAAACGTGATGTAGATCGATAAGCAGAGCTTTCAGGTACGGTAAGAATCAACTGTCAATCGCCTGCGAGCAGTTGTTAGCCAGCGTACTGCCAAGGTTTTTGCCTGGGTAGTTTTACAAAAATGTGGCCATGAAAGCAGTACCCGTAGTTCTTCTTTTTTCTCTGTTGCTTGCTGCATGCGAAAAAGATGCATCAATACCGCCCGTCGTTTCTGCGAAAGTGAAGCAGTTGATTTTTACTTCGGTTAATTCGGGTGTGACGCGGGTTGATACGTTCTCCTATGAATACGATTCTCTTGATAGGCTCATCCTGGAAAAGTCGGTTTTGCAAAAGTCGACCGCCAGCTACAGCTACCCGGTCGTTGGCACCTGCATTCAAAAGAATTATGTAGGCGGAGCAGAGGGCCTGAACATTGTCTACTTTTCCAACAGTGCCAATAAACTTGATAGTACGCTGGTCATTAGCACCGACAAAAAAGATACCGTGTCTACAAAGTGGCTGTATAGCGCTGATGCATTGGTTTCGCAAGTGAGGCATTACACGAAAAACAGCACGCTGTGGCGAACCGATTTTTTCTCTTATGATGCCAATAGAAACGTAACAGCTATTGAAGAGAAGGCTCCCAATGGCAGTATGCTGCAACGCAGAACGTTTGAAGTAAGCAATGACAAGCCTTATTGGTACAATCTGCATCAGACGCCCATGCCTGCGTTGTTTGTCAATACGCCCATCAAGCAAGTAACCAACAACAATGAAATCTCGATGATCACCTACGTTTTTGATGGGAATAACCGGGTGACAAAGGAGACATGGAATACAGCGGCTAATGGAAATATGACAATTAAAGAGTACTTCTATTACTGAGAAGCTGACGCTGTATCCGGTATGCCCGCGAAAGACAGATTGGGCTTACTCAAACCGATGATTTCCCGGATGGCTAATCCGGCGGTGAGGACTTGATATGGCCACGTGTAGCAGAGCGGATGAACGGAAAACCTGGGTTGTGTGCTACGAACCAAGACGCAGAGAGGATGCCTTGCTGCCACCTGCACTACAGATGAAGTGACTGCGACGCAACACCGATGCCATGAAAAACGGCTGCTGGTATCACAAAAAACAGCACGCTATGTGCTACAAAAGTTAGTTGGCTGCCAAGCGTTTTAAACGAACGCTTCGGTGTGCTTTTGTTACTGCCGTTGCTGTTCCCATTTATCTACCAATGCGGCTATTTCGGCCGGTGTCACGGGGCGGTTTTCATCATCCAGATCGATGACGATGAGGTAGCCGCGGGTGCCGGGCGTGGCAATGAAGCAGTTGACCAAATCAAGCTGGTCGCTCTGCTGCAGGCGGCCGGTGGCGGGGTCCCACCATTCGCGGCCGCTGAGGCAGCCCAGCGTGGGCGATAGCGGATAGTAAGGCTGGCCCTTGAACCAATCGGGATCGATGGTGCTGCCGTGGGCAATGATTTCGCTGCGACCAATTTTGCCGGCGCGGTAAGCCTCCAGCAGGCCGGGCCACTGCTGCCAGCTGGGGGGGAAATAGCTGCGGTAGATCTTCTCGGGTGGCGCATTGAACACCAGCGGCTGGTAGTGGGTAAACTGGGGCGGGTTCACTTCGTGCATCATCACCATTTGCAGGTTGGGCGTGGGGCCTATGAACACATTTTTGGAAACCGCCGTGCCGGTAATGGCATACAGCCCTTGTGGCGTGCTGCCATTGGTAATGAAGTAGGGAAGATGGCTGGCACTGCGGGCCAGCTGCACAAAGCTTTGCAGGCGGCCGCTGCTGTCGCGGGCAAAGCGGCCATCGGCCTGCTGCACCACCGCCAGGCCCGGATGCAGGCGGTTGCGCCGCTGAAAGGAGTACACCACTTTGAACCCGTGCAGCTGCTGGTGCGCAAACAAGCTATCAAAGGCCGGCAGTGGGGGCTGTGGCTTGCCAAACTGGTCGATATAGTCGGCCAGTGCCGTCAGCAGGTCATTGGAGGCCCAGGCAGGAAACTGCCGCTGCAGGCGGCTGCGAATGAGCGGCGCCTGCGCAGGCTGCTGCCGAAGCAAATACGCGGCTGCTTGTGCAAATTGTTTGGGTTGGTTGGTTTGCTCGAGTACCTGCTGCACCTGTGCCGTGTAATCGGTGGGGTACAAGCCATGCAGCACCTCCAGCAAGCCACGCTGCACGCTGCCGGGCAGGTTAGAAAACTGTTGCATCAGCCGGCTGATGCCAGCATCACTTTGTGGCGTTCGCACCAAAAACTGGCCGACAGCCCACAGGGCCGATTCGATATCGGCAATGGCGCTATCGGTGCTCAGGGTAGCCAGCGAATTGGCCTGATCGAGCAAGCGCTGCTTGCGGCGGGCCGCTTTGTCGTCTTTGGTGGCGTAGGCCGATACAATCTTGTCTTTGTAGTAAATCAGTTGCGCAGCGGCCGGCCATATTACCAGCGCCGCTATCAGGGTCAGCAGCCATTGCTTCATCACAGTCCGGGATAGATTCGTTGGTAAAATTCCGGATTGCTGCGCATTCCTTCAAAATAGAAAAATGCTTCGCCCTTGATGCCTTTCTGGCGGTTGTATTCAATGC
>CANHEC010000256.1 GCA_947459455.1 Chitinophagaceae bacterium | reverse complement strand
TACGCCTAAGGCAAAGTAGGCAGCCAGTCCATCAGCTTGTAAATAAGCGCCGGTGTTTGGTTTTGCCAAACGGGGCTCTTAATGCGCCCAAGACGCACCACCACAGTGTTTAGCGATGGAATGATGATGATGTATTGGCCCAGAATGCCACGAGCATAAAAGACGCCGGGGAAATCGGGGGCCACCCACCATTGGTAACCGTAGTAATGACAAGGTTTCCCGATATCATCGTTTATCATGCAAGCGGTGCCTGAAGCTCGTACCCAAGCACTATCAATTATTTGTTGCCCCTTCCAATTGCCTTGGTGCAGCATCAGGCTGCCGATACGGGCAAAGTCGCGGGCATTGCTATTAAAGCAGCAGTAGGCTTTTGTGCGGCCACCTGATTCATCGGTGCTCCAAAGCGCTTTTTGTTCGGCACCCATCGGTATCCACAGTTTCTGGGCAGCATAGCTGGCCAGCGATTGGCCGGTCGCTTTTTCCAGAATAAGCCCCAGCAACTGGGTGTCGCCGCTTTTGTACCGATGCAGCGTGCCGGGAACCGTTTCCATTTCTACACCCAAAGCAGTGCCTTCCAGGTCTGAGCCATAATACATTTCAGCAGTGATGCTGAAGGGATTGATGTACGACTCACTGAAATCGGTGCCGCTGCTCATGGTCAGCAAGTGCCTGATGCGAACGCTGTCTTTTCCGCCACCGCGGAAGGTGGGCAGAAAATCAGCCACCGGTTGGTCAATCGATTTGATTTTACCTTCCTGTAGAGCGATGCCTATGAGCAGACCGGTGATGCTTTTGGCTACCGAAAACGAGCCCGATAAACTTGTTTTCGAAAAGTCGTCCCAATAGCTTTCCCATACGACCGAATCATTGCGCAGCACCAACAAGGCCCCTGTTTCAGTCGAATCCAGATGCTGAGCCAAATCAGTCGGCAGTTGTGCCTTATTGTATTGGCTGGCCGTGGGCCATGGCTGTGGTGTGCCGGTCGTTACTTCATCGTTGTCAAACTTTTTGAAGTCGTCTACATCAGCAAAGTTGAATAGTAGGCTTTTCACGAGGTAGCCGTTGCCGGTGGCAAAGCTTGCTGCCACAAATAGTGCAAGTGCCCCAACAATAGTCAAGGAGATTTTTCTAAGCTTTTTCATGATGGGCTTGATCGGTTTTTCTTCAGGCAGCTACGGTTGCCTGGCGGGGAATGATGAATGCAATCAAATCGTCGAGCAAAATGCCGGCACGTTGGCAGGCATCGTCTATGTCATCGCGGCTTACGTTGGCCGCAAAGCTTTTTTCCTTCAGGCGCTTTTTTACGCCCTTCAGATCCATACCCTCGTAACCGCCGGGGCGCATCAGGCTGTAAGCATGTATCAGTCCGCTTAGTTCGTCAAAGGCGTACAACATCTTATCCATCTCACTCACCGGCTCCACCCCAAAATGGGCAGGTCCATGGCTGGCGATGGCCCGCAGGATATCGGGCGATACCTGTAATTGCTCCAGGTGTTCAATGATTTTCCGGCAATGCTGTTCCGGCCATTGGTCCCAGTCGGCATCGTGCAGCAGGCCTGCCATTTCCCAGCGCCACTGTTCCTCGGCCGACAGGTGAAGTGTTTCAGCCGCCCAGCACTTCATCAGGTGTGCTACCTGTCGCATGTGCAGCTGTAGCCGCGGATTCTTTACCCAATCATGAAACAGGTTTTCCGCCTCCGGGCGGCTCAGTACCCTGCCAAAGTTGTCGGGATGGCCAAATTGGGAGCGATTGAGTTGCAGCGACATAAGCAGGGAAGTCGGTATTTGGTTCAAGCAGCAGCCTTTTGTTCCGGTCTATTTTTTTGGCCGAACCGCTGAATGGCTGCCAATAAACGGGTTCGGCTTTTCGATGGGTGTTGGCATGCTTGGGTGTGCAGGGGGTAATTTGTCAATGGTAAACAAAAATAGTTGCATTGCTAACTAGTTTGGGGGCTTCCGGCGTCTAATTTTGCCACTCATTTATACGATTGCCTTATGATGTTTCAACTGACCGAAGAACAAGAAGCCGTTCGCCAGGCGGCCCGCGACTTTGCCCAGCAGGAGTGCCTGCCCGGTGTGATAGAACGCGACGAACACCAGCAGTTTCCGAAAGACCAGGTGTCTAAGTTGGCCGATTTGGGCTTTATGGGCATGATGGTAAAGCCTGAATACGGCGGCAGCGGTATGGATACTGTGAGCTACGTACTGGCCATGGAGGAGATCAGCAAGATTGACGCCAGCACCAGCGTGTGTATGAGTGTAAACAATAGCCTGGTGTGCTACGGACTACAGGAGTATGGTACCGAGCAACAAAAGCAGCAATACCTGACGCCTTTGGCGCAAGGAAAAAAAGACGGCGAGTTGTACATCGGTGCGTTTTTGCTGAGCGAGCCCGAGGCTGGCAGCGATGCCACCAGCCAGCGCACCACTGCGATTGATATGGGGGATCACTATCTGTTGAACGGGATTAAAAACTGGATTACTAACGGCAGCAGTGCCAGCGTGTACCTGGTAATGGCCCAAACCGATGTGGCCAAAGGCAGCCATGGTGTCAATGCTTTCATAGTGGAGAAAAGCTGGCCCGGCGTAAGTGTGGGTGCCAAAGAAAACAAGATGGGCATCCGTGGCAGCGATACCCACAGCATCAGCTTTACCGATGTAAAAGTGCCCAAGGAAAATCGCATTGGTCCTGATGGGTTCGGTTTCAAGTTTGCCATGAAAACCCTGGCCGGTGGCCGTATTGGCATTGCTGCCCAGGCATTGGGCATTGCCAGCGGTAGCTACGAGCTAGCACTGAAATACTCGAAAGAGCGGAAAGCTTTCGGAAAGGAAATCATGCATCATCAGGCCATTCAGTTTAAACTGGCCGATATGGCAACTAAGATTGAAGCAGCTCGCTTACTATGTCTGAAAGCCGCCTGGGAAAAAGACAATGATCTGGACTACACCCTTAGCAGCAGCATGGCCAAAGTGTACGCCAGCGAGGCTGCCATGTGGTGCAGCACCGAAGCTGTACAAATTCATGGTGGCTATGGCTATGTAAAGGAGTTTCATGTGGAGCGCATGATGCGGGATGCCAAGATCACCCAGATATACGAGGGTACCAGCGAGGTGCAGCGGATTGTGATCAGCCGCACTATTTTGAAATAGGGCTTGATACAGTACGAAAGGGCCTCCGCTGACAATCGTCTAGAACGTCGGCGGAGGCTTATTATGTCAAGGTAGCCGAAGTGAGCCTAACCCCGAAACGGGGGTATGCTATTGATATTAAAAAGAACAGTTGTTTTGCAAGTATGGCAGTAAACAAAGAAGCATATCAGCGCATAGCTACATACTGCAGCCGGGCTGGTGCTACGCTGGTAGCGGTGAGTAAAACCAAGCCCATTGAAGATATTTTGGCCCTGTACGAATTGGGGCATCGGGATTTTGGTGAAAACTATGTGCAGGAATTGGTGTCTAAGCAGTCTCAATTGCCTGCTGATATTCGCTGGCATTTCATTGGTCATTTGCAGACTAACAAGGTGAAGTACATTGCGCCGTTTGTACACCTCATTCATGGCATTGACTCGCTAAAGCTGCTGCAGGAAGTGAACAAACAGGCCGCCAAATGCGACCGCAGTATCGACGTTCTGCTCCAAGTGCACATAGCGCAGGAGGACACAAAGTTCGGTTTGGATGAGCAAGAGCTGCAGGCGCTGCTGAGTTTTCCACAGCTGCCGGCTATGCAGCATGTACAGATCAGAGGCTTGATGGCGATGGCCAGCTTTACAAACGATGAGGAGCAACTGAAGGCTGAATTTGCAGCGGCGAAGCAAATATTTGATAGAATTACCTACAATTCGGTATTGGTAAAATCGCCTCACTTGTTGTCGATGGGTATGAGCAACGATTATGAATTGGCCATTGCAGCCGGGAGCAATGTGGTACGGGTAGGAAGCTTACTATTCGGGGCCCGGCATTATCCACAATAGGTAGCTGTTGGGCAATCGTCTGTGAGGCTTTCACTGCTGGCATTCATTGATTTGTGGTGTACCATTGGTAGGTAAAAAACCTACGAATGCGTTTATCTTCTATTCTAATGGGTGCACTGGTGTTAGGTGCCGGCGATGTAATGGCCCAAACTGCAGTTGGTATCGGCACGACCAATCCGAACAGCAACACAGTGTTGCAGGTAGAGTCGGCCGCCGGCAATAAAGGGTTTATGATGCCCCGGCTCACCACCAGCCAGCGCAATGCGATGGCCAGCGGACTGGGCGCTGCCGACGCCGGGTTAATGGTCATGGACCGCGATCTGAATCAGGTGTTTAGTTGGAGCGGATCTGCCTGGCAAACACTTAGCAGATTGGCGCTTCCTTTTTATGACAGTAGTCTGGTAGGTATGGCAGCCAGAGCGCCATTTCAGATCATCAGAAACAGCACGGGTAATGATGGCGCCCATTTGGTGTATTTAAAAAACATGAACCCCCAGTTCATGGGGGCGGCCATTATGGCTGAAACAAACTCAAATGTGTTTCCGGGTACAGCGGTGTATGGTTTACAAACAGGTACTGGCGATGTGGCAGGTGCTTTTAGAGTAAATAACAGCGGAAGTGGCCAGCCTGCTTTATATGGTGAAACAAATGGAAGCGGCTCCGCTGTGTCTGGCAACGCATTGGGAGGTGGTAATTCGGTACGT
>CANHEC010000255.1 GCA_947459455.1 Chitinophagaceae bacterium | reverse complement strand
GATCGACCCAGGTAATGCCGGGCAAGGCAGGATTGAACTTGTGCAGTGGCGGTGGTACCTGGGCGTGGTACATCCAGCCCGGCAGCACACCGCCAAAAGCAATGCTGCCACTGAGCACCATGAGCAAAATAGAAATACCACGCAGTGTATCCAGCTCGGCAAAACGGCTTTGTGCAGGCATAAAAAAACCACCCGATGATGGCGGGTGGTTTGCAATATCCTTGGTTTGCTGCAATAAAACAATCAGGTGCGCCGCTTACACGGCGAAGCTGGTGCCGCAGCCGCAGGTGCTGCTGGCATTGGGATTGTTGAACGTGAAGCCACGGCTATTGAGGCCGCCTTCCCAATGGATCTCCATGCCGTACAGGTAAATCTCGTGGGCTGTATTCATAATGAACGGCAGTCCGTCTATTTCGTAGGTCTTGTCGCCCTCACGCAACTCATCAAAATCGAGCACATAAGTGAGGCCGCTGCAACCACCGCCCTTGGTACCTACCCGCAGGTGTTTGCCCTGTGCCAGCGGCTCCTCGGCCAGCAGGCGCTTCAGTTCGGCAATGGCCGGGGCAGTAAAGCCGACCGGCATGGTTTGTATGGTGTCCATTTGTTCCATGTTCTTCTTCCTCCGGCAGCAAAAGTAAAAAAGCTGGCACAGCAAATCTTTGTCAGGTTTTGCCCAGTGGCACATTCTTACCTTTCTCGCAACAAAATTGTAACACCACGTTGGCAATCATACCCAACAGCATAGCGCCTCTTATCTTAGCCGCATGGTTGTAACTCCTACTGTACAAATTCTCAGCGGTGTCATTGCTTTCCTGATTGCCGCCTTTGCCTATTACCTGTTTTGGGCCCAGCGAAAATTTGCCGAACTGGAGGCCGATAAGCTGAAACGCGACGACCAGGTAAAAATGAAACTGGCAGCTTACGAACGCCTGACCCTGCTGACCGAACGCAGCAAACTGGATAGCCTGATCAGCCGCACGGCCCGCCCAGGCATGGATGCTGCCAGCATGCGCAAGGCCCTGCTGGATGCCATTCGGGAGGAGTACGAGTACAACCTGACCCAACAATTGTATGTAAGTCCAGATGTCTGGAATGCGCTTACCCGCATGAAGGATCAGAACATGTACATCATTAACCAGGTGGCCGGCCTGCTGCCACCCACCGCCACCGCCAGCGACCTGAACAAGCAACTGCTGCAACTACAGAACAGCGACGAAAACACCACCCTGAACACGGTGGTGCTGGGCGCCATCCAGCACGAAGTGCGGCAGCTAATAGGATAAATACACAGCATATGAGTACCGACAACAAACCCCTGGTGACCGATAGCGGAATCGACGTAAAAGTGTTGTACGATGCCAACACGCCGCACACTCAGCCGCCGGCCGAAGGGCCCGGCCAATTTCCATTTACCCGCGGCGTACAGCCCGATATGTACCGGGGCAAGTTGTGGACCATGCGGCAATATGCCGGCTTCAGCACGGCCGAAGAAAGCAATAAGCGCTACCACTACCTGCTGAGCCAGGGCGTGATGGGCCTGAGCGTGGCATTTGATCTACCGACCCAAATAGGCTACGACAGCGACCATGCGCTGGCCGAAGGCGAAGTGGGCAAAGTGGGCGTGGCCATTGATAGCATTGAAGACATGCAAACCCTGTTCAAAGGCATCAACCTGCAGGATGTGAGTACCAGCATGACCATCAATGCCACGGGCTATATTTTGCTGAGCCTGTACGTGGCCCTCGCTAAACAGCAGGGCGCCGATCTGAGCAAGATCAGCGGCACCATCCAAAACGATATTTTGAAAGAGTACGCGGCCCGCGGCACCTATATCTATCCGCCCAAGCCCAGCATGCGCATCATCACCGATATTTTTGAGTGGTGCAGCCGCGAACTACCCAAGTGGAATACTATTTCGATCAGCGGCTATCACATCCGCGAAGCGGGCAGCACCGCTGTGCAGGAAATTGCCTTTACCCTCAGCAATGGCAAGGCCTATGTAAAAGCCGCGTTGGAAAAAGGACTCGACATCAACGTGTTTGGCAAGCGCCTCTCCTTCTTCTTCAATGCCCACAACAACCTGTTTGAAGAAGTCGCCAAATTCAGGGCGGCCCGCCGCATGTGGGCCACCATGATGAAGGAACTGGGTGCCACCGATCCCAAAGCCATGATGCTGCGCTTTCATACCCAAACCGGTGGCAGCACCCTTACGGCGCAGCAGCCGCTCAACAATATTTCGCGGGTCACCATTCAAACACTGGCGGCCGTGCTGGGTGGCACGCAAAGCCTGCATACCAATGGCTACGATGAAGCCCTGAGCCTGCCCACCGAGGAAGCAGCCCGCATAGCCCTGCGTACGCAGCAAATAGTAGGCTACGAAAGTGGCGCCGCCGATACTGTAGACCCGCTGGCCGGCAGCTACTTTGTAGAGGCACTGACCAACGAAGTAGAGGCAAAGGCCTGGGAACTGGTGCGCAAACTGGATGCGATGGGCGGCAGCGTAACGGCCATCGAAGAAGGCTTTATGCAGGATGAAATAGCCCGCAGTGCCTACGAGTACCAGCGACAGATAGAAGACGGCCGCAAGATCATAGTGGGCGTCAACAAGTTTCAGGTAGCCGAGGAGCAGCATCCGCCGGTGTTCAAAATTGACGATAGCATCCGCCGCATACAAAGCGAAAAGCTGGCCGCCCTGCGAGCCCGCCGCGATAGCGCCGCCGCTACCCGCTGCCTGGCAGCCATCGAGCAGTCTGCCACCGATGGCAGCAACCTGATGCCACACGTAATAGCGGCCGTAGAAGCCCACTGCACCCTCGGCGAAATAGCCGATGTGCTGCGGAAGGTGTATGGGGAGTATAAGTAAGTCCGGAGTCGGGAAAGTCCGGAAGTCGGAAAGTCGGGAGACCGTAGTCGGTAGTCCGTAGTCCGTGGTCGGTCGTCAGTCGTCCGTCGTCCGTGGTCGGTTGTCGGTGGTCGGTCGTCAGTGGTCGGTCGTCGGTCGTCAGCCCCCTAAAACTGCGCTATCCGCTATCTTACACAGCAAACAACTGATCTCAACATGAAAACCTTGAGCGGACTGCTGCTGGCCCTGCTATGTGCAGCCTCAGCCAGTGCACAGTCTTCAGCCTTTGGCATGGGCACCCAGCTGGATGCCTTCATCAAAAAAGGAATGGCCGACTGGCAAGTACCTGGCCTGGCCATAGTGGTGGTAAAAGACGGGCAAACCCTGGTGTTGAAAGGCTACGGCGTGAAAGACATTCAAACCAAAGCTCCCGTCGACGAGCACACCCATTTCTTCATTGCCAGCAATAGCAAATTGTTTACCGGCGTGGCTTTGGCCAATCTGGAGCAGCAAGGCAAGCTCAACCTGAACGATCCGGTCAGCAAATACTTCCCTGATTACCGCCTCTACGATTCGCTCAGCACCCGGCTCGTCAGCATCCGCGACCTGCTCAGTCACCGCATTGGCACCAAAACGTTTCAGGGCGATTTTACCTTTTGGAACACCACCCTCACCCGCAGCCAGATCATGCAGCGCATGCGGCTGCTGCAGCCCTCGGCGGTGTTCAGGCAAGAGTATGGCTACTGCAACAGCTGCTTCATGACCGCCGGCGAAGTCATACCGAAAGTGACCGGCCTATCGTGGGAGCAGTACGTGCAGGATAGCCTGCTGAACCGCCTGGGCATGAGCAACAGCTTTGCCCTGTCGAACGGCATCGAAAACCGCAGCAAAAACATCGCTACGCCTTACACCACCTCGTACAGCGGGCAACTGAAAGCCGTACCCTACGACCGTTGGGACAACCTGGGCCCGGCGGCCAGCATTGTGAGCACCGTCACCGATCTGCGCCAGTGGCTGCTGTGCCAGCTGGATAGCGGCCGCCTGCAAGGCAAGCAGGTACTGCCCTGGGCCACTTTGCGCAAAACCCGCATGATCAACGTGATGACCAACAGCACCCGGTCGCGGATGTTTCCCAGCAATTTTACCGGCTATGGCCTGGGCGTGTTTGCTGCCGACTACAACGGCCACCAGGTGTATTGGCACACCGGCGGTGCGGCCGGCATGGTGAGCAATGTGTGCTTTGTGCCTGATCAGCGCCTCGGCATTGCCATCCTCACCAACAACGATAACCAAAGCTTTTTCGAGGCGCTGCGCTACCAGTTGCTCGACTATTTCCTTGATGTGCCCTACAGCAATCGGAGCGACGCGTTTTTACCCGGCTTCAAAGCCGAGCTAAAGCAGCAGCTGGATGAAATAGCCGGCTGGCGCAAAAGAGTGGGCAATGCGGCGCCCCCGCTGCCCCTGGCCAGCTATGCGGGCACCTATCAGCACCCGCTGTACGGGCCACTGCAGTTATCAGTGCAAGGCAATGTTCTGATCCTGCAATTGCCGCTTCACCCGAGTATGACGGCCACGCTGCAATACATGGACAACAACGAGTGGCTGCTGGAGTACAGCAATATTGAGTACGGCATTTTTGCCACTCGCTTTCGCAACAATGCGCAGGGCCGCCTGGTGCTCAGCCTGCCTATGAATCCATTTGTGGAAATGGATGCTTACGATTTTGAAAAGCAATAGCAACGATCCTTTTTGCGATGTAGTTGTCGGGAGATGGCTTGCATCTCATTCGCCTTTATCTTTCCAACTGCCAATGCCATGCATAGGCGCATAAACCTACACCT
>CANHEC010000254.1 GCA_947459455.1 Chitinophagaceae bacterium | reverse complement strand
TGCTGGCGGCCATCGCCAGTGTGCCCCGCCATTTTTTTCTGGATCCGGCGCTGGATAAAATAGCCTATGAAGACCGTGCCTTTCCCATTGGCGAAGGCCAAACCATCAGCCAGCCCTATACGGTGGCCTACCAAAGCGAACTGCTGGAAGTAGAGCCGGGCAGCAAGGTGCTCGAAATTGGCACGGGCAGCGCCTACCAGGCTACTGTTTTGGCCGAAATGGGCGCCGAAGTGTACAGTATAGAGCGGCAACAGAAACTATTCGAAAAGTTGCAGGCCGGCTACCCGTTTGCCGGCATGTACCAGCAGTTGTATTTCTTTTATGGCGATGGCTATTTGGGCCTGCCTGAGTATGCGCCATTTGACCGGGTACTGGTAACCGCCGCTGCACCGTATGTGCCTCAGCCACTGCTGGACCAACTGAAGCCCGGCGGCATGCTGGTGATACCGGTAGGCGAGGGCGATGTGCAGCGGATGAAGCGCATCATCAAAAAGCCGGGCGGCGGCTTTACCGAAGAGTTGTACGATATGTTCCGTTTTGTGCCCATGCTGGAGGGCAAAACCGGCGAGGCTCAATCATCTTGAAGGGCTGTACCTGCATTTAACTTTACTTAGCGGCGCCTTTATTTGTTTGCACATGTCTACTACACCTTCCACTCTTTCTGCTACGGCCCGCCAGGTGCTGGCCGATATAGCTGCCAAAGTTTCGCCCTACAGCCAGCAGCCGGTAGACCAGCGCTTTGTGGAGCATGTAAGCAATGTGTACCATGGCATGGAGGCGGCACACTACGACGAGTACGAATCGTCGATAGCGGATGCCGAAGAGGCGTGGCAAAAGGCCTTGCACTTTTTGGCGCAACGGCTGCCGCAGCGCATTCGGGTGCTGGATTATGGGGCGGGTACCGGCTTTGCCAGCCTGCAAATGCTGCAGTCGGCCATTGGGCCCCGCATAGCCGAAGTGGTTTGTTTCGATCTCAGCCCGGCCATGATAGACATGTGCCGCGAAAAGATGAAAACATTTCCGCAGGTGCAGTTTACTTACTACGCCGACGTGGCTGGCCGCGATGCCCTGCAACAGGAGGCGCCGTTTCATATTGTGGCTACCAATGCGGTGCTGCATCACTTGTACGATGTAGCCGACTTTTTGCAGCAGCTGCCGGGCATGGTGCGCCCCGATGGCGTGTACATTGCCGGGCACGAGCCTAATCGTCCTTTTTATTACAATGCCGACCTGCTGAAAGCTACCCGACAGTTTCAAGTGTACAAACGCCTGCGCCGCCGGCTCTCGCCGGGTTTTTGGATGCAGAAAATGGGGGCCAAAGCAGTCAAGCCATCGTTTATACAGCGCACCATCGATGCCCTGCTGGCCGATGGTAGCCTGCGGCGGCCACTGCCGCACCTGTACGTGCAAAAAATGATTGATGTGCATGTGCCGTGGGGCCTAGGCCTCGATCAGCCCTGGGGGCAAATTGGCTTTAGCAGCACCGAGATGGCAGCCCAGTTAGGCGCCGGTTGGCAGCCTGTTTTTACGGACTCTTATTCGCATATAAAAGATGCTGAAGCTACCCACCACTGGTGGTGGAAGCACCGTATAAAGCGCCTGGCCCAGCGCTACCCGGCCGATGGGGCCGATGCGCTGGTCGTTTTTGGCCGATGAGCATCAAAAAGGGCAGCACCTTGCGGGGCTGCCCTTTTTTGTTATGCTGAATTAGCAGGTTGGCTTATTGCATGTTCATGCCTTCGCTCATGCCTTCCATTTCGCCTTTCATATTCTTGCGCTTAAACAGGCTGGCGTCGAACTTGCCAAAGCGCCAGTTGAACTGAACACGCAGTACCTGCGGGTCGCGGCGGCGGTTCAGGTTTTGCAAGAAGAAATTGCTGCTGGTAACGGCATCGTACAGGCGGGTGCGGAAGATATCGTTCATGCTAACGGTGATGCTACCCTGGTAGCCCTGGCCATTTTTGTTTTTGATGATATCGCGGCGGATGCTCAGGTCTACTCCATAGTTAGGGTTTACAAAACCATTGCTGCCGGCGGCCTGGTTGCCGCCAAAAAAGCCGCCACCGCCCATGAAGCCGCGGCCACCGCCGCCTACCGGCAATACCGTGCGGCTCTGGTAGTCAGCATTCATCTGAATGGTCCATTGGTTCGATTTTCCAATGCGCTGCGTCAGCGTGGTTTTTACAAAAAAGCTGGTCTGGCTTTGGGTCAGGTTCGGATCAATGTTTTCGCTGTTGATGTTGGCATTGTACAGGTTGAAGTTGGTAGTGGCCTCAAACTTCTTGCTGAACTTGTTGCTGCTGGTCAATTCCAGACCGTACGAAGTTGCACTGTTGGCGTTGATCCAGGTGTTGAAGATGGCGCTGTCTTTGCTGACTGGGTTTTCGTCTTTGTACTGAAAGCGGGTAAGCAGGCCGGTGGTGTACTTAAAGTAGCCCGATACCAGCAGTGTGTGGTTGTTGTTGAACTGCTTGCTGTAGTTAGCCTCAAAGCTATTGGTGAACTCAGGCGACAGGCCAGGGTTGCCCAACTGCAGGTTCAGCGGATCGGTATAATCGATAAATGGAATGAGTTGGAAGAAGTTGGGCCGGTTGATGCGGCGGGTGTAGTTGAACTGCAGGTCGCTGCGTTCGGTGAGCTTGTAGCTAAGGAAGGCGCTGGGAAACAGTGAAATGGGGAAGTCTACATTGAAGGCGCTGTCGGCTTCCAGCAATTTGCCGTCGTAGTTGCTGCTTTCAGCCCGCAGGCCCATGTTGTAGCCCAGTTTTCCTTCTTTGCCCAGCTTGCCGGTAAAGGTGGCATAGGCGGCATACACCCGGTCGGTAAACTCGTAGTTGGCACTGATGCGGGGAACCAGTTCAAACTGATTGCTCAGGTAGTTGAAAACGAAGTTGTCGTTGTTCGAAGTAAACGTGCGGATTTGTGCCCGCAGACCCGATTCAAACTTGATGCCTTTGCCGATCCGGTTGGTATAGTCGGTTTGTCCCACCAAAAAATCGCTGCGGGTACCACCGTCGGTAATCTGCCGGATGGGGTTGGCTTTCGGGTTATTGTTCACGTCAAACATCTGGTTGTCGAATTTGGACGAACCAAAGCTTTTGCTGCCATTGTAGTTCACGTCGGCGGTCCATTCGTGGCCGGGCTTGGCAAACAGGTGTTTGAAGCTGAGGCTGCTACCCAGGTTGCGGAAGTCGCGGTCCGACACGGTTTCGCGGATGCCCCGTTCTGTTTTGATGGGGTTGTAAAAAGTATCGTACCGCATGGTATTGGTCTCATCGTTGCTAAAGCTGCCCCGCACAAAGTTGAAAGCGAACGTCAGCGTGTTGCGGTTGTCTATGAAATAGTCGAGACCGGTACGGCCAAAAGCGAAAAAGCCATTCGATACGTTGTCAATACTTTGGGCAATGACCGAAGCGGGCCGTACACTGTTGGCAACATAATCTGTGCGGATATCGCTCCAGCTCAGGCTTTTGCGGGTGCTGAAGTTGCCGCTGGCAAAGATGTTCAGTTTGTTTTGACGCAGGTTGATATCGCCACCTACATTTGGCCGAAAACGGCTATCAATACCAGCTCTTACCGAGCCGTTGTAACCCACCCGTTTGTTCTTTTTGAGCACTACGTTTAAGATGGCGGCTGTACCACCCGAGGCATCGTATTTGGCCGAAGGGTTGGTGATCAGCTCAACGCTTTGAATATCATCGGCCGGAATTTGCTCCAGCGTGAGGGTAGTAGGGCGACCGTCAACAAACACAGTGGGGGCGGCGTTGCGAATGCTCACATTGCCGTCAATGTCTACGTTCACGGCGGGTATCTGGCGCATGATGTCGATAGCGGTAGAGCCAGAGGCTGGCAGGCTCTTATCGACATGGAAAATCTTTCGGTCGATGCCCATTTGCATAATCGGGCGGTTGCCGGTCACGGTTACGTTTTCCAGCATTTTGGCATCGGGCTGCAGTTTAAAGTTGCCCAGGTCTTTATCGGCCAGCGAGGCCATTTGGCTCATATCGCCGCCAAATGCTTTGCGCATGATTTCCATGAAATTGGGAGCAGCGGGTGCGGCGGCTTTGCCTTTGCTGGTATCGGGCTTGGCTTGCTGGCCCATGCTGGCAAAAGCCTGCATCAGTTTTTGCTGCAATTCCGGGGTCAAAAAGGACACCTTGGCTTCGAAGGGCTTGTAGCCGATGGCTGATATCCGGATGCGGTAATCGCCCATCAGCGGCACGTTTTCCATCGAAAAATCGCCGTTGGCGGGTGTCAGCATACCGTTGATGACGGTGTCTTTGCGAACACGTTTGGCCATATCGAACTTGCTGCTGACCAGTTGCACAGAGGCGGCTTCTACCGGGCGATTGGTGCTGCTGTCTACCACTTTGCCATACATACGGCCGTTTTGCGAAGCGCCCATGCCGGCGCCACCGGGGCGGCCACCACCAAAAGGCTGTGCCAGCACGCTGGCGGAAAAGAGCATGCAGAGAGAGAGAAGAGTGCTGATTTTCATTTGATTACGTGTAGTTCTGAGTTGACTTCGGGGAACCTATTCCCTTTTGTCGGCGCAAAATTGTCATGGTTTTGTCACGCCGACAAAACTTTCATTGACAATTCTGTGACAGAAATGTTTGACGGCCACTGCTGCAAATACCGACGGGGCCCATGTTAAGAATTGGATAAATGGCGATTAGGCCGTAAAAAAGGTAAGTG
>CANHEC010000253.1 GCA_947459455.1 Chitinophagaceae bacterium | reverse complement strand
TACCCATTAATAGTGGTATGACCGGCATTATCCGCAAGGTCATTGTACATCCTACCAATTCAAACATCGTATTTGTAGCAGCTGGCAATGGTATTTGGCGTAGCCTGAACGGTGGTGGCGCCTGGACCCGTGTGTACACCGGCACCAGCTTCGAAGACATTGAGTTTAAGCCGGGTGCTCCCACCATCATGTATGCCAGCAGCGGCAGCATTGCCGTGCGGTCGGCCGATGGCGGTGCTACCTGGACCCTGCTGGGAGCAACACAGGGCATTACCGGCAGTGGCCGTACGCTGGTGGCGGTATCGCCGGCCAATCCTGAGCGGGTATACATAGCACAGGCCAGTGGCAACGAGTTTGGCGCCCTGTACGTAAGCGATAACAGCGGTGTCAGCTTTACCACTGCAGTGGCCGGCTCAGCTTCTTCTTGCACTAACTTTTTTGGCTACGAAACCACCGGTTGTGGTGCGGGTGGCCAGGCCGGGCACGATATGGCGCTGTCCATCAGCCCCGTGAATGCCGATGAAGTACATATTGGCGGTATCATCGTGTTTCGTTCGCTGGATGGCGGCCGCAATTTTTCGCCCCAAACAGCGTGGAGCTACCCCAACAGCATTGGCTACAACCATGCCGATGTGAATGCGCTGGAATGGGTACGCAGCACCTTGTATTCTGCTTCCGATGGTGGCATTTACAAAACCACCGACCGTGGCGACAACTGGATAGACCTGAGCGCTGGTTTGGGCATCCGCCAGTTTTACCGCATTGCCAACAGCAAATCGAACAGCCAGCTGTTTACCGGTGGTGCGCAGGATAATGGCAGCAGCCTTTTCAGCAATGGTAGCTGGATAGACTGGCTGGGCGCCGATGGTATGGAAGGCATCATTCACCCCACCAATCCGAACCTGGTGTGGGGTACCAGCCAAAATGGTACTGTGTACCGCAGTTCCAATGGTGGCCAAAGCTACACTACCCTCAACCGGCCATCGTCGGGCGAATGGGTAACCCCGCTGGATTACGACGAAACAAACAATGCCATTGTAGGTGGTTGGACCGGCGTTTTTCGCTCTACCAATGATGGTGATACCTGGACCCGCATCAGCGGCAGCACCATCAACGTAACGCTGACCTGCGTGGCCGTGGCTCCCTCCAACCCCAACTACATTTACGCCAGCAAAAACAGCACCCTGTGGATCACCCGCAATGGCGGCACCACCTGGACAGCGCTGACCATGCCGGCGGTAGCCAACGATATAGCCGTGAGCCCCACCAATCCTGAGAAAATCTGGATTGCCTGCAACAGTACTTTCAACCGCGTATTTGTGTCGGCCAATGGCGGTACCAGTTTTACTGCCCTCTCCGATAATTTGCCCACTGCTATTGCCCGTACCATTGCGGTAGATAGCGATGCCGACGAAACCATTTACGTGGGCATGAACGTGGGTATTTTTTATCGCAACAATACTACCACCGGTTGGATGGACATTACCAACAACCTGCCGATGGCACCGGTGAATGACCTGAAGATCCAGAAGCAAGGACAGCTGCTTCGCGTAGCTACGTTTGGTCGTGGTGTGTGGGAGCGTCCGCTGATCAATGCCGTATCGGTATCGTGTGGTACGCCTACCAACCTGGCCGTAACGGCTGTGAGCAGCAACTCGGCTACTGTAAGCTGGGATGCTGTAAGCGGTGCCGCCAGCTACGTGGTAGAATACAAAACAGCTGCCGCCAGCAGCTGGACGGTAGCCGCCAGTGCTATCACGGCTACTTCCGTCAATATCATTAACCTGAACAGCGCCACCAGCTATAGCTGGCGGGTAGCCGCCGTGTGCAATGGCACTACCGGCAGTTTTGCCGAAGGGCAGTTCCAAAGCCTGGTAGCTTGTCAATCGCCGCTGAGCCTTACTGCAAGCAGCATTACCGAAACATCAGCCAGCATTGGCTGGGCGGCCAATGGCGGCTCGGTAAACTATGAAGTGGCCATGAAGGCAGCTACCGAAACCACCTGGACCACGCTGGCAGCCAGCACTACCGCCACCAGCTGGTCGCTTACCAACCTGGTAGCCGGTACCACTTACGATTGGCGGGTACGCACCCTGTGCACCGGTAGCAGCAGCGGCTGGGTAAGTGCGCAGTTTAGCACAGCGGCAGCAGTGGTATGTGCCGATGCGTTTGAGCCCAACAACAACTCAAAGCAAGGAAAGGCCATTGAGCCGGGCATTATCTACAACGCAGGCATTAGCAGCAGTACCGATGAAGATTGGCTGCGCTTCAGCACCGGTAATAACGAC
The DNA here is from genome assembly GCA_947459455.1 of Chitinophagaceae bacterium. GTDB lineage: Bacteria > Bacteroidota > Bacteroidia > Chitinophagales > Chitinophagaceae > Phnomibacter. Next base: position 2,422 of record CANHEC010000253.1, on the reverse strand, counting down.
ATTACCAATGTGAAGCTGACCCTGTCGAACATGCCGGCCGACTACGATGTGTACCTGTACGATCGGAATATGCGAATGGTAGGTGCCTCGGTCAACACTGGTACCAGCAACGATATCATCATCTTCAACTCGCTGGCCAAGCGTACCACCTACCTGGTAAAAATCATTGGTAAAAATGGGGCTTTCAATACCCGGCAGTGCTACAATATTTCGGTAGCGCTTAATGCTACAGCCTGGGCACCCGAGCCGGGAGCTACCATTGCTTATGATGACGACCTGACAGGTACCATCGTATATCCCAATCCGGCCGATAAATTCTTCAACCTGCGGCTGGAGAGCAAGGTAGAAGAAGCAGCTACCCTGCAGCTGACTACCGGTACCGGCCAGGTGGCACGCAGGCTGCCTGTGCGGCTGTTCAAAGGCCAGAACCAGCTTCGTTTTTCGGTGGCCGATTTGGCGCCGGGTGTGTACATGCTACAGCTGCAAAGTGCGGGCCAGCGCCTGCAGCAGCAGCTGATGGTGGTGCACTAATATGCTCGAGCAGACAATGGTGTATTTATAGATCCTATCACAAAGAACCGGCCGGATGATTCCTCATCTGGCCCTTTTTCTTTTTAGGCATTTTTTACTGCAATAAAACGCCGCTGGCAGTCGTATAGAATGACATGGCTGGGTTGCTGTTTTCAAAGCGCTGTTTATTCATATGGGGCCTGGTGGCCGGTAGCTGGCTATTGCCGGTGGCTGGCGCATCGCAGTGGGCCCGCTACTCGCCACAGTGGACGGCCGCGCTGCACCAACAGTGCAATACCGCTGGCAGCAGCCGCTACCTGCAGCTGGTCGAGAAGCAACTGATACAACAGCTGAATATGCTGCGCCGGCAGCCCGCCCTTTTTGCCCGCACGGTGCTGGTGCCCTATCTGCAGGCCGAAAAGCCCGACTGGCGCCAAAACTGGTATTACAAAAGCCTGTATGATACGCTGCTGACACTGAAGCCGCTGCCCATGCTGCAGCCCGACTCGCTGTGCTGGGTAAGTGCCCGCTGCCATGCTATCAGCAGCGGCCAAGCCGGCTATGTGGGGCACGGTCGGCTGACCGATGAATGCCAGCGCCTGCAGCACTACCATGCCGAGTGCTGCCACTATGGCTATAGCCAGCCGCTGGCTATTTTAGTATCGCTATTGGTAGACGAGGATATCCCCAGCCTGGGGCATCGGCAAATCCTGTTGTCGCCCTATACCAAGGTGGGTGTGGCGTTTGCGCCACATACCCGGTACAATCACAACACGGTCTTCAATTTGGCAAGGTAGCCACCCGGGCTAAAAACAACTGACCTGCCAGCTTCTGCTGAATGTCTCTTCGCTATTAAGCAAAATGATGCCAGCTTTGTCGGGGGGGGGTCCGCTAGGCTGCACAAAATCGGCGTGGCCGCACCACGGCTCCAGGCATACAAAAGCGCCGCCGGGGGCGCTCCAAATGCCAAAGTCTGGAAAATCGGCACAATCGAAATGCAGCCCATGGGCATGATCGTGGCTAGCATAGGTGACCCGCTGTACGCCCCACTGCCTGAACACGAGGGCATCTTTGGCAAACAGCTCCGCTGACAGGGGTAGCTGGCCGTCAGCGTTCATGATTATCTCAGAAGTTTCGCCACTCAGCAGGCCATCTTGCAGCAGCCAGCGCTGTGCTGTTGTAGGCGGCTGCCACTGCAGGTAGTGCTGCTGCGGCTGGCTGCCGGGTACCAGTGGCCAGGCAAAGGCGGGGTGCCCGCCTACCGAAAAGTACATCGTTTCTTCTCCCTCGTTTTGTACGGTGTAGGTCACGCTCAGGCTATGCTGCCGCAGCTCGTACGTTATTTCGAATACAAACGAAAAGGGATACTGCAGCTGCATGGCGGGTGTGCTGCGCAGTTGCAGCACACAGCGTGTGTCGGTTTGGTCAATGTTGTCAAACAGGTGGTCGCGGGCTATGCCATGGCGTGGCAGGCTGTAGGCTTGCCCGTGGTGCTGGTACTGGCCGCCCACCAGGCTGCCCACTATAGGAAATAAAACGGGGGAGTGCTTGGGCCAGGCACTGCCGGCCTGCCACATGTATTCGATGCCGTTGGCATGGCGAAGGCTTTGCAGTTCGGCGCCGCGAGGCTCAATGCGGGCTTGTAAATACTCGTTTTGCAGCAGGATGACAGACATGGCAGGAAGGCTTGAATAAGGACGCCAAGATACAGCCTGATGTGCGGCTGCTGCTCTTGTTTATATAGCAGTTTTTCACCGGCTGTAGGGTGACGCAGGTCATCTGGCAGGCGCTGGTTTGGCGGTAACTTGAAGGAGTAAAACAATGATTGTTTCACTGCTAAAACAGTCTGTCATGAAAAAGATTCTGCTCATTGCCATGTTGCCCTTTTTCATGCCTGTATTCGGGCAAAAAT
>CANHEC010000252.1 GCA_947459455.1 Chitinophagaceae bacterium | reverse complement strand
GGCCCCTGAAGAAAAAGTACGTGCCAACGTATTCAACGTGGGCGACACCAGCGAAAATTACAGCAAGCGGATGCTGATGGAAGAAATACAACGCCAGCTTCCTTTTGCCAAGGCAATCTATGTAGAGCGAACTGAAGACCCGCGTGACTACCGGGTAAACTGTGACAAGATCAAGCAGGAGTTGGGCTTCAGCATCACCAAGCGGGTGCCCGATGGTATTCGTGAAATTGCTACCATCATGCAGAATGGCATCATTACCGACGCCTACTCCGCCAAATTCAGAAATATTTAATCTATACCGTAAATGCTGCTGTTGTCAGGCCCCTGTATTGCAGGCAATGAGTGGAAGTATGTAAAAGAGTGCCTCGATACTGCGTGGGTGTCGTCGGTTGGCGCCTATGTGAACCAGTTTGAGCAAATGACAGCTGAGTATACCGGTGCCCGGTATGCAGTGGCTACCTCTAGCGGCACTACGGCTCTGCACATAGCGCTATTGCTGGCTGGCGTGCAGCCCGGCGATGCCGTACTGGTGCCCAACCTCACCTTCGTGGCATCGCTCAATGCTATCAAGTACACCGGTGCGCAGCCGGTGCTGATTGATGTGCACCCCGATACCTGGCAAATGGATGTGCGCCTGATAGCCAACCTGCTGGAGCAAGAGGCCGATGTGGTAGAGGGGGTGTGCCGTTTTAAAGCAACCGGTCAGGTAATAAGGGCCGTGATGCCGGTACATGTACTGGGCAATATGGTAGAGATGGACGCCCTGATGGCGCTGGCCTCCAAGTGGCACCTGGAGGTAGTGGAGGATGCCACCGAAGCGCTAGGTTCTACCTACAAAGGCCGCCATGCAGGCACTTTCGGAAAACTGGGATGCTTTAGTTACAATGGAAACAAGATCATCACCACCGGCGGTGGCGGCATGATTGTAACCAATGACGAAGCCCTGGCCAAAAAGGCCAAGCACCTGACCACACAGGCCAAGGCCGATGCCTTTGAATACTTTCATGACGAGGTGGGCTACAACTACCGGCTGGTAAATGTGCTGGCGGCTATTGGGGTAGCGCAAATGGAGCAACTTCCCGGTTTTCTGGCACGAAAGGCCGAAATAGATGCTTATTACCGTCAGCGCCTGGCTCATTTGGAAGGCGTGGGCTTTCAGCAGGCTACGCCCGGCACCAGTGTCAATCATTGGTTGTTCACATTTGCCAGCAGCCGGCAGCCAGCCTTGCTAAAGGCCCTGAATGACAACAAAATGCAATCACGACCCTTTTGGGTGCCCATGAACCAGCTGCCGATGTTCAGCCAAGAACGCTATGTGCAGCAGAACGATGTATCGAATACTTTGTACAAAACCTGCCTGAGCATTCCCTGCTCGGTTTACATTAGCAACGAGGAATTGGCAGCCGTAGCCGATACGATCGTTGCTCAATCCTGATGACTGCTGCATGTATCCGATTGTAAAACGATTCTTTGATTTTCTTTTTTCGCTCATAGCCATTGTGCTGTTGGCACCGCTGTGGCTGGTGCTGATACCAGCCCTGCTGCTCACAGGCGAAGGGTATGTGTTTTACCGGCAGCAGCGTATTGGCTACCGGGCCCGGCCTTTCGGTATTTTCAAGTTTGCCACCATGCTCAAGGATAGTCCGAACATGCCGGGTGGATTGATCACTCAAAAAAAAGATCCGCGGCTGACGCCCATGGGTGGATTTCTGCGGCGCTCAAAAATCAATGAGCTGCCACAATTGTTTAATATCCTGCTGGGCCACATGTCGTTTGTAGGCCCGCGGCCACTGGTGAAAAAAAGCTTTGATGTGTATCCCGATGCGATGCGCAACAATATTTACAATGTACGCCCCGGCCTTACCGGTATCGGCTCGCTGGTGTTTCGCGATGAAGAAATGCTGATCCAGCAGGCCAAAGACGCAGGGCACGACGAATGGGCGTTTTATAGCGAATGTATCTATCCCTTCAAAGGCACCCTTGAGATGTGGTACCTCTCGCAGGCAGGTTTTATCACCGATCTTAAAATTTTGCTGCTGACGGCGCTGGCGGTGCTTGTGCCCGATAGCAAGCTGGTATACAAAGTATTCCCTGCCTTGCCGGCCAACCCTGTTCAGCCGGAAACGGCCTGAGGCGTTACTGCCGGTTTGTAAAACCATACACACATGAAAAAAGCACTCATCACAGGCATTACCGGTCAGGATGGCGCCTATCTGTCCGAGTTACTTCTAAGCAAAGGCTACGAAGTACATGGCATCAAGCGGCGGAGCTCCCTGTTCAATACCGATCGTATTGACCACCTCTACCAGGATCCTCATGAAAGCAATGTGAAGCTGACCCTGCATTATGGCGACCTGACGGATAGTGCTAACCTGATTCGCATCATCCAGGAAGTGCAGCCCGACGAGATCTATAACCTGGCCGCCATGAGCCATGTGCATGTGAGCTTTGAAACACCGGAATACACGGCTAATGCCGATGGCATTGGTACCCTGCGTATTCTGGAGGCTGTGCGCCTGCTGGGGCTGGCCTCCAAAACCCGGGTGTACCAGGCCTCCACTTCCGAGCTGTATGGGTTGGTACAAGCGGTTCCGCAGTCGGAAACGACGCCGTTCTATCCGCGGTCGCCCTACGCCGTAGCCAAACTGTATGCCTACTGGATTACCGTCAACTACCGGGAAGCCTACAACATGTTTGCCTGCAATGGCATCCTCTTCAACCACGAAAGCCCCCTCCGCGGCGAAACCTTTGTGACCCGAAAAATTACCCGGGCCGTGGCCAAAATAGCCCTCGGCCTGCAAGACAAGCTCTTCATGGGCAACCTGAATGCCCAACGCGACTGGGGCCATGCCAAAGATTATGTAGAAGCCATGTACCTGATGCTGCAGCAGCCCGTAGCCGAAGACTTCGTCATTGCCACCGGCATTACCACCCCGGTACGAGAGTTTGTACGCATGGCCTTTGCCGAACTGGGTGTCCAGGTCGATTTTCAGGGCCAGGGCGAAGCCGAAAAAGGGGTGGTAGCCGCCTGCCAGCACCCTGATTACCAGCTGCCTGCCGGCACCGTGGTAGTACAGGTCGATCCCCGCTACTACCGCCCCACCGAGGTAGACCTGCTGATAGGCGACGCCAGCAAAGCCCGCCAAAAACTGGGCTGGGCGCCCAAATACACGTTGCCCATGCTGGTAAAAGAAATGGTAGCCGCCGATCTGGAACTGTTTCGCCGCGAGAAGCTGCTCAAGGAGCAGGGTTATCGCATTTTCAACCAATACGAATAATGCACCGTAGCGTAATGCAACTACATGGAGCTGACCAGTAAAATCTTTGTTGCCGGCCATCGTGGCCTCGTGGGTTCAGCCATCGTTCGCTGCCTGCAGCGCCATGGCTATCAGCACCTGGTGCTGCGCAGCTCCGCCGAGCTCGACCTGCGAAACGAAGCCGCCGTGGCCCAATTTTTTGCTATCGAAAAACCCGAGTATGTGGTGCTGGCGGCCGCCAAAGTGGGCGGCATTGTGGCCAATAATACTTATCCGGCCGAGTTTCTGTATCAAAATCTGGCTATTCAAAACAATGTGATCCACCACAGCTACCTCCAGGGGGTCAAAAAGCTGCTGTTCCTCGGTTCCAGCTGCATTTATCCCAAGCTGTGCCCGCAGCCTATCAAAGAAGAGTACCTGCTCACCGGCGAGCTGGAGCCCACCAACGAGGCCTATGCCATTGCCAAAATAGCCGGCATCAAAATGTGCGATGCCTACCGGAAGCAGTATGGCTGTTCGTTTGTTTCGGCCATGCCTACTAACCTTTATGGGCCCAACGACAATTTTGACCTCGAGAAAAGCCACGTACTACCGGCGCTGATCAGAAAAATGCACGAAGCCAAAGTGCAACAGCAGCCATCGGTGACCATTTGGGGCAGCGGCACACCCCGCCGCGAACTGCTGCACAGCGATGATTTGGCCGAAGCCTGCCTGCATTTGCTCTTGCATTTTGACGAACCCGGCCCCATCAACGTGGGTACCGGCGAAGACCTTAGCATCCAGGAGCTGGCCACGCTGGTGAAAAAAGTAGTGGGCTACGAGGGCGAGCTGCAAAACGACCTGAGCAAGCCCGATGGTACCCCCCGCAAGTTGCTGGACGTAAGCCGCATCAGGGCTTTTGGCTGGCAGCATCGCATTGGGCTGGAGCAGGGCATTGGCGAAGTGTATACGGCCTATCAGCAAACTACCGGCGCCAAACCCGCCTAGTGCTACCCAAAGCCGGTCGCAGCCACCTATTTTTGCAGCACGCCGTTGCCATCAGCAAAAAAGTTGTGGCAGGCGAACACCAAATTTTTCATGAAAATATTAGTGACCGGAACCGCAGGGTTCATTGGATTTCACCTCGCCAACCGCTTGTTGAAAGACGGCCACGAGGTAGTGGGCCTGGATAGCATCAACGACTATTACGATGTAAACCTGAAGTATGATAGGCTGGCCTATGCGGGTATCGACCGGGCGGCCGTGCAGTATGGCCAAATGCTGAGCAGCCGCTTGCACGAAGGCCGCTACCGCTTTATTCAACTAAAGCTGGAAGACCGCGATGCACTACAGGCCTTGTTCAAGGCCGAAGCTACCCCGTTTGATACCGTGGTAAACCTGGCTGCGCAGGCAGGGGTTCGCTACAGCATTTCCAACCCCTATGCATACATCGATGCCAATGTTGTAGGCTTCATGAACCTGCTGG
>CANHEC010000251.1 GCA_947459455.1 Chitinophagaceae bacterium | reverse complement strand
CATTCTTCCACCGGTCGCCCAGCGGCACCACCTCGCCTATACCGTTCCACTTGCGCAGTATTTGCAGCAGGCTTCGCTCCAGTTCGCTGCTGGTTTCTTCCAGCGGCTATACCTGCTCCGGAATGATCTCATCCAGCTCAGGATCATTGTCGGCTACCTCTACAATGCCGTGGTGAATAAATGAGATGACCCAACTGGCGGCGCGGATATCTACCACTACGCCGGGGCCATATTTGGTGTGCTGCAGGCGGGTACCAATGCCGGGTTGCATAAGTTGTGATGTATTTGCTGGGGTAAAGCGCAATGTTATCAAATGCCTGCGAATTAGCCGCTTGCGAGGTACCCTGTATTTGCTATGGCGGCGTTTCCTATTTTTATCCCCCATGCAGCTTCGCCCACATATCTGTAAGCGGCTGGTAGCAGTAGCCCTGCTGCTGGCCTGCCAGCTCCCCGCATTTTGCTGGGGCTTTTACGGGCATCGCAAAATCAATTTTTTATCGACGTTTCTGCTGCCGCCCGAAATGATTGCGTTCTACAAGCAGCACATCGATTTTATAAGTGAGCACGCCGTAGACCCCGACAAGCGGCGCTATGCCGTGCTGGACGAAGCGCCCCGCCACTACATTGATATAGACCACTACGGCGCCTACCCGTACACCGAGCTGCCCCGCAAGTGGAGCGATGCCGTGGCCAAGTTTGGCGAAGACACCCTGCAAACCTATGGAGTGGTGCCCTGGTGGGTACAAATCATGCAGCGCCGGCTCACCGAAGCCTTCAAGGCCCGCAACCAGGTGATGATACTGAAGCTGAGCGCCGAAATAGGCCACTACATCAGCGATGCACATGTGCCGCTGCACGCCTGTCACAACCACAACGGGCAGTTTAGCAATCAAAACGGCATCCATGCTTTTTGGGAAAGCCGCATCCCAGAACTATTTGCCGAAAACCAGTACGACTTCATGATTGGTAAAGCGGCCTACATCCCCAACGTGGGCAATTTTATATGGGACCGGGTGCTGGAAAGCGCCGCGGCCGCCGATACGGTGCTAAAGATGGAAGCCAACCTCACCCGGCAATTCTCGCCCGATCAGAAGTATGCGTTTGAAGAACGGCTGGGCAAAATCACCCGCCAATATTCCACCGCGTTTTCAGCAGCCTACCAGCAGGCCCTCAATGGCATGATAGAGCGCCGCATGCGGCAATCCATTTTTGCCACGGCCTCATTTTGGTATACCGCCTGGGTAGATGCCGGCCAGCCCGACCTGAAAGCACTGACCAATACCAAACTGACCCCCGAAGACCTGGCCGAGTACGAAAAGCTGAATGCACAATGGCTGGGGGGCAAAGCACTTGGTAAAATTTGCGACTAGCCAAATCGTCAGCCGGCCACCCCGTTTGCTTGCCGTAAATTTGCGGCACCCAACCAAACAGCAAACACACGTGGTACACAATTTCAACTCGGGGCCCAGCGTACTGCCCAAAGTGGTTTTTGAAGAAGCCAGCCGGGCCATCCTCGATTTCAACAACACCGGACTTTCAATTCTCGAAATAGGCCACCGTACGCCGCTTTTTCAGGCGGTAATGGATGAGGCCGTGGCACTGATAAAAGAGCTGATGCAGCTGAGCGATGACAAAGAAGTGCTCTTTTTGCATGGCGGCGCTTCCACGCAGTTTTTTCAGGTGCCAATGAACCTACTGCCGGCAGGTGCTACCGCTGCCTACCTCGATGGCGGCACCTGGGGTACCAAAGCCATCAAAGAAGCCCGCCGCTTTGGGCAGGTGCATGTGTTGGGCAGCAGCGCCGATAAAAACTACAGCTATCTGCCGCATGACTGGCAGGTGCCGGCTGGCATGCAGTACGTGCATATTACCAGCAACAATACCATTGAAGGCACACAGCAGCATGAGTGGCCCAATACCGATGCACCCCTCGTCAGCGATATGAGCAGCGATATCATGAGCCGCCAGCTCGATTTTAATCGCTTTGATCTCATTTATGCCGGCGCACAAAAAAACATGGGGGCCGCCGGCGTAAACCTGGTGATTATAAACAAGGAGCTGCTGGGCAAAGCTGAACGCGATATTCCGGCCATGCTCGACTATCGGCAGCACATTGCCAACGGCAGTATGCTCAATACGCCGCCGGTTTTTGCCGTGTACGTGTGCATGCTCACCCTCCGCTGGCTGAAGCAGCAGGGCGGCATTGCCGGCATTGAGCCCATCAACCAGGCCAAGGCCCGCCTGCTGTACGATGCGCTGGAGCGCCTGCCCGTATTTACCCCTACGGTAGCCCCTGCCGACCGTAGCCTGATGAATGTGGTATGGGTGATGCAGGACCCCGCTTTGGAAGCTGCCTTTTTGGCCGAATGCAAAGCCAACGGCATGGTGGGCATCAAGGGGCACCGCAGCGTGGGTGGCTTTCGGGCCTCGCTGTACAATGCACTGGAAATGAGCAGTGTAGAAGCCCTGGTCGCCCTCATGGAAGATTTCGCCCGCCGCCATGGGTGACCATCCACCCCGGCGCCGTATCAAAAACGGGTATAGCCCGATGTGCTATATTGCACGCCCTTTGGTAGGAATCCACGATATCTTGTTAGCGTAACTCAGAACATGGCACACATTCGCCCTTTTAAAGCCCTCCGTCCCGATCCGCAATTTGCCGCTGCCGTAGCCAGCCGTCCGTACGATGTGATGAACCGGGTGGAAGCCCGTGATGAAGCCCGCGGCAATCCCAACAGCTTTTTGCACATTACCCGCAGCGAAATAGACCTGCCCGACCAGGTAGATGCCTATGATGAGCAGGTGTACCAAACAGCCAAAAGCAACCTCAAAGCTTTCATCAGCCGCGAAGTGCTGTTCAAAGAAGCCAAGCCCTGCTACTACCTGTACCGCCTTACCATGGATGGGCGCAGCCAAAGCGGTTTGGTATGTGTGTCCAGTGTAGACGATTACAACAAGGACATCATTAAGAAGCACGAGTTTACCCGGCCCGAAAAGGAGAACGATCGCATTCAGCACATTGTACAAACGGGTGCTCAAACGGGCAACGTGTTTTTGGCCTACCGCAATGTGACTGAGATCGACGAGTTCATTGCCCAATGGCAAACCAACCGTTCGCCGGTGTACGACTTTACCGCCGAAGACGGCGTGCAGCACGAAATATGGGTGATCAACAACGACAAATCGATTGAAACCATCACCCGCCTGTTTGAAGAGCAGGTGCCTGCCACTTACATTGCCGATGGCCACCACCGGGCCGCCAGTGCGGCCAAAAGCCATCTGCAGTTCAAAACAGAGCGGTCAAAAGAAAAATCGGCCTGGTTCCTGACAACGTTGTTTCCTGCCAGCCAGCTGCATATAATGGACTACAACCGGGTAGTAGCTGATCTGAACGGCCATACCAAAGACAGCCTGCTGGCAGCCCTGGAGCAGCACTTTGTGATAGAAGCCAAAGGCAGCAAAGCCTATCGGCCGGCTGCCCTGCACGAGTTTGGCTTGTACATTGATAAAGCATGGTATAAGCTGACGGCCAAGCCCGGCTCGTACAGCAACGACCCCATTGGTGTGCTCGACGTCACCATCCTGAGCCAGCTGGTGCTCGATCCGCTGTTGGGCATCAAAGACCAGCGAACCGACAAACGCATCGACTTTGTAGGCGGCATTCGCGGCCTCGATGCGCTGAAGCAAAAAGTAGACAGCGGCGAGGCGGCCATTGCCTTTTCGCTCTACCCTGTCACCATCCACCAATTGTTTGATATAGCCGACAGCGGCCAGGTGATGCCTCCCAAAAGCACCTGGTTTGAGCCCAAACTACGCGATGGGCTACTGACGCACCTCGTGGGCTGATACCAGCCAGACCTTCAAAAACGAAAAAGCGAATCGATGAACGACTCGCTTTTTTTAATGGACCTTAGTAAGCACTTTATCTGAAAATATACTGTGGAATTTTGCGGATGGGCTTGAGGTAGCGGGTAATCAGCCAGGGCTTCAGGCCATTGCGCACCCATGCTTCATGATCTTCACGGTTGGCAATCAGCCTGTTTTTGATCGATGCATTGCTATAGCCGCCCTGGCGCATCTTCACCAATATTTGCGGTATATGGCAGGCATCATGCTCGTACTTCAGCAGTATGCGCAGCATCAGTTCGTAGTCGGCAGCACTGGTAAAATCGGTATTGAAAAAGCCTACTTCTTCGTACACCTCGCGGCGGGCAAAAAAGGCGGGGTGCGGTGGCATCCAACCGAGGTACAGGTTTTGGCGCCGAAACTGGCCAGATTTCCAGGTGCGCACTATCCGCTCAGGATTATACTGCTTCACGTATTGCAAATCGCCGTAGGCCACCATGCAGTCAGATAGCAGCAGGTAGCGCACCACGGTCGATACTACATCGTCGCTATTGTACCAGTCGTCGGAGTTCAAAAAGCAAATAACATCGCCTGTACACATGGCCAGGCCTTTGTTCATGGCATGAAAAATGCCGCCATCCCGCTCAGACACCGCTTTGGCCACATGCGGAAAGCGGGCCACCTCATGCATGGTATCATCGCGGCTGCCGCCATCTATTACGATGTGCTCAATATCGGGATAGTCTTGTCGGGCCACACTTAGCAGCGTGTCCTTAATGGTAAGGCCGCTGTTGTAAGAGGTAGTGATGATCGAAACTTTCATGACAAGGTTTGGCTTGCTAGCGAATGATGATAAAGTTCTCCAGAACCAACATGTCCAT
>CANHEC010000250.1 GCA_947459455.1 Chitinophagaceae bacterium | reverse complement strand
TGTACTTATCGTACACGTAGCGGAGTGCCGGCTCATGGCCTTCATTCAGCATCCGAATAATCTCGGCTTCGCAAGGCAGTTTTTCGGTCAGCATAGCAGCAATCGTGATTTGTGGTCCATGGATGGGACACGGTGGTCTGTCTCATCACCTCTTTTCTGCGAGGGGGGGCATTCAGCGCAAGGCAAATGGCGTGCAGTGCGAAAAATGACGAAACAGAAATAGTGTCTTTGTTCACCCTTCCGGTAGTGAAGTTCAATCAAAAACCAATTGGCAAAAGCAGTTTTTATGCAATCGATTGCAGCATGCGTTGCGCCGCAATACAGTACAGATGCGGGCATAACCAATGGCTATGGACAAGCGTGTGAGGCATGCTTGCAGCCCGGAGAAACATGACCGTTCAGCTGGCTACAAAAACTTAAAATGACAGCCTTTCATTTCTGCTATATTTGCCCCGTTGATGAAAACAGCCGACCCCGAACCCGGCACTGTGTAGCGGCTATTGTAGCAATGAGATGACGAGGGGTCATACCTGGTACATTTTTTTATTCGCAATAGCCCGACCAGTGGTGGATTTCTTACCCGGTGCGGGCTGCTTTTTTCAACTACTTTTCAGCGCTTTTTCAAACTGCTTGGTGGCGGGGTTGGCTGGTTTTGCTAAAAATCGGACCCTGTGACTGAGGTGGCGAAGCTTTCTGTAAAACGCCCGATTTTTCAGCCCCTTTTGCTCATGCAGTGGCTGGCCATTTATACCAAACCCCGCTGGGAGAAAAAAGTAGCCCTGTTGCTGGCCAACAAAGGCATAACCGTGTACTGCCCGCTCAACCGGGTGTACCGCCAGTGGAGCGATCGGGTGAAGAAAGTGGAAGAGCCGCTTTTTAAATCGTACGTGTTTGTACAGCTGGACGATGCCGAGCACACACCGGTGCGCATGACCGATGGGGTGCTCAATTTTGTATATTGGAACGGCAAGCCGGCGGTGGTGCGGCCCGAAGAGATAGAGGCTATCCGGCGTTTTTTGGATGAATACGAGCAGGTAGAAGCAGAGAGCCTGGAGAGCATTGCGCCGGGCAGCACCGTGCAGGTCACCAGCGGGGTCATGATGGGCGCTCAGGCCATTGTGGCCAAAATAGACAACAAGTACGCCGAGGTCATCATTGAAAGCATTGGCTACCGGCTGCGGGCCAAAATAAGCACCCGCAAGCTGGTGGCCGTCAAAAAGAACAAATAAGCCAGGCCAAGCGCCTACCCTTTCTGCCTATGTCATCCCTTTATGTTGTGCGCCTGCGGGTAGCTGCCAGTTGCCTGGCAGTACTGCTGCTGGCCGCTTGCCGCCCCAGTAAGGAGAGCGTTACCAGCTATCGCTACTTCGAAAAGAACCTCGACTCGCTGAGTAAAGTAGTGCTCAGCCTCAAAGAGCCGGTGATTCAAAAGCATGACCAACTGACCATACTGGTCAGCAGTGCTTCGCTCGACCAAAGCCAGACCCAGGTATTCAACCTGCTGAGTGGTACGGCGCAGGGAGGCGGTGGCGCTGCCGGCGGTGCTATCGGCTACCTGGTAGACTATGATGGCAATATTACCATGCCGATTATAGGAAAAGTAAAAGCCGAAGGACTGACCAAAAGCCAACTGAATGAAGCGCTGGTGGAAAAGCTGTCGCCTTATGTCAAGAACCCGGTTATCAATATCCGGTTCCTCAACTTCAGGGTGCTGCTGATGGGCGAAGTAGCCGGCGGCGGCAACTGGATCACGTTTCCGAACGAAAAGGCAACCATCGTAGAGGCCATTGGCCAGGCTGGCGGCATTTCCGAATTGGGTCAGCGTACTAATATTTTGGTGGTACGGCAGCAGCCGGGCGGCAAGCTCGAAACACATCGGGTAGACTTGAACGACGCCCTGGTATTTCAGTCGCCGGTGTTTCAGCTGCAGCAAAACGATTTGATATATGTGTTGCCAAACGAAAGCAAATTGATTCAATACCAGCGTAGTAATTCGCCGCTGTTTCGCGACCTGCCGGTGTATCTCGGCTTAATCACTACCGTCACTGCCCTGGCCACTATTGTCTTTCTTTTTGCACAATAGGTATCTGTTACCGGCCATTCGGCTGTTACACGATGCTATCCAACTCATCGTTCAATGACTCCCTTACCTTCCGAATACAACCCCACGGGCGACGGTAGCGGCGGCAAATTTTCGCCGGCCGATATATTATTCAAGTATCTCGCCTTTTTGCCGCTGTTCCTTATCAGCATTACGCTCAGTATTGCCGGCGGCATCATTTACCTGCGCTATACTACCCCCAAGTATAGCAGTAGTGTGCAGCTATTGGTAAAGAGTGGCGAAAGCAACCCGGTGTATGGCAGCCAGGGCGATATCATTGAGCGGGCCCTGTATGGCCCCCGCGATATCAACATGAGCAATGAAATACAAAAGCTGCGTACTACCGAAGTGATACGCCGCGTGGTGGTGAAGTACAATTTTCACATCCAGTATTTCAATGAGGGCAATATCAAAACATCGAACCTGTTTGACCAGGTGCCTTACCGGCTGGTGCCGCTGCATATAGCCGATAGCAATGCATCTTATAAGTTCCGTTTTGCCGAATTGACACCGCAGGGCTATACCCTGCTGATAGGCGAAACCGGCCGAGAAAAGCACCGCTGGACCGATGTGCTGAACATGGGCGGCAGCCGCTTTGTATTGATGCCCAAGGATAGCGCCGCCGATATGACTTCGAGTGATGCGGTCAACATTGCTACCTGGATCAGCCCCACCAAGCGGGCCACAGAAATACTGGGCAAGCTGGTTATTTTTCTCTCAGACCCTAATACCACGATACTAACCCTTACCATGAACACCGATAACCCGCTGATGGGGCGGGCTATTCTGGATGCGCTGGTAAACGAATACATACTTTACTCGGTAGAAACAAAAAATGTAGCCAGCGAAACGACGATCCAGTTTATCAACGAACGCCTCGACTCGCTAAGCAGCGAACTGGCTGGTATAGAACGTAATCTGCAAACTTACCGCGACCAGAATGATGTGTTGCCGGTAGAGCAGCAAACCAGTCTTTTTTCGGAGCGGATGACGGAGGCAGAAAGCAGGATGGCCCAGATAGACTGGCAGCTGCAGAACCTGCAAATGGTAGAAAGCTATTTGCGCTCTAATCGAAAGCGTAGTGAAATGGTCATTTCAGCAGCCGGAATCGAAGATGTTACTGTAAGCAGCCTGATTGGTGTTTTCAATAGCCTTCGGCTGGAGCGGGAAAGCAAATCGAGGCAGTTGCAACCCAACAGTCTGCAATTGCAGGATATCGATAAGCAACTGGATGAAATTCGCAGGTCTATTTTGGAGGGCATCAGCAACTACCGCAGCAACCTGCAGCAGCAGCGAGCCGACTATGCCGCCAAAGCCGGACAATACAACCGCTACCTGGCCCGCATACCCGAAAAGCAGCGCCGCCAATTGGAAATAGAGCGCCAGCAGAAAGTAAAAGAGGGCCTGTATTTGTACCTGCTGCAGCGGCAGGAAGAAATAGCCATTACCACGGCCAGCACCAGCCCCAGCTACGAGAGACTGAACCCCGCCACTGGCAGCGCTACACCTATTGAACCGGATGAAGGCAAAATCCGTCTTTTTTCACTGTTGCTGGGCATCCTGCTGCCAATTGGTTTCATTTACTTGCGAGACCTGCTGAATGATAAGCTGATGACCCGCGATGATATCCGCAAAGAAACCAACGTATCCATCATTGGCGAAATAGGCCACGTAGAAAATAACAAGAGCCTGGTGGTGGCCGATAAGAGCCGCAATATCATTTCAGAACAGTTCAGGATCGTACGTTCGAACCTGAGCTTTTTGATGGATAAAAAGGCGTTTCAAACCATCCTTGTCACTTCTACCATTTCAGGCGAAGGGAAGTCGTTTATCAGTATCAATATAGCGGCTGTGTTGGCACTAAGCGGCAAGCGGGTAGCGCTGCTGGAATTTGACCTGCGCAGGCCCCGTATCATGAAAAACCTGGAGCTGAAAAAGACCGGTACGGGTATTTCAAACGTATTGCTGGGCCTGGCCGAACCGGCCGACGTGTACACCGAACTACCGGGTTATCCGGAGCTGCATGTGTACCCTACCGGTATTGTACCCCCCAACCCCGGCGAGCTGGTACTAAGCCAGAAAAACAAAGAATTTTTCGACTATCTGAAAGCACACTACGATTACATCATCATCGACAGTGCGCCGGTGGGGCTGGTGAGCGACACCTTCAGCCTGGCCCCTTATGTCGATACCTCCCTGTACATTGTACGCCATCGATTTACGTACAAGCGACAGCTGAGCTTTGTAGAAGAAATATACAAGCAGGGTAAACTGCCCTATCTGTGGCTGGTGGTAAACGATCTGAAAATGGGGGCCCGCTTTGGCTACTACGGCTACGGCTATGGCTACGGCAAAGGCTACGGCTATGGCTATGGCCACTACTACGGCTACGGCGGGGGCTACTTTAGCACCGGTGCCGATGAATACTACGATGTAAAAGTACCCACCTGGCGCCGCCGCCTGAAGAAGTGGAAGAAGAAGCTGATGTTTTGGGATCGGTAAACCAGTTGGCAGTATGCAATTTGCAGTTTGCAAGGAGGGGGGCGGTAGGAAAATGTAAGGTCTAGGTCTAGGTCTAGGTCGAGGTCTAGGTCGAGGAAAAGAAAATAGACTGAGACAGATGCAAATTGCA
>CANHEC010000249.1 GCA_947459455.1 Chitinophagaceae bacterium | reverse complement strand
CAATCACACCCGATCCGCTGGCTCGCTGCTCGGGGATGGTCATGTTGCGGGGACCGCCAAAAAAATCGCCGAAGAAGTCGTCGCCAAACAGATCGGCAAAGGGGCTGCGCTGGCGCTGCGTGGTCACCGTGCGGGCACTAATCTTGGTTTTGATATGCACCACCGCCGGCGTGGCGGCCTGGGCAGCTGCGCTAAAGTCTACCTGCGTGCCGGGGCTACTACCGGCACCCTGTACAAACGAAGCATAGTTGGCCGGCAGTCGGCCATCTTCCTGCAGGCCGCCGCCGCGGCTGCTGTAGTATTTTCCTACGGCCCACACGCTTAGCAGCGAGGTGGCCACACTAATACCGGCAATGGTCAGATACGATTTCCACTTCATAGGTCGCTTTGTTGTTTCTGAGGTTGAACGAAAAGGTTCGTAAATCTACAATCAAATAAAAAGCACGGATGAAACACCTGCTGCCAAGGTAAAGTTGTTTAACCGAGTTTTTGCAGTTGGGCAGGCTACCCGGCTGCCGGTGCTACACGGTGTGCTTTACCATGCGCACAAATGCTGTGCCGCCTGCTGGTTGCCTGTTTTTTTGGCAGCCGCCACTTACAAGCTTGTCAGAAATTGCATGGTATCCACGCCATCAGCAAAATCAGTAAGGCCAGGCTGCTGCGTGCTGCCAAAGGGCTGGCCGCCTGCGCCTACCAGGCACTGCAGTTGCTCGGCGTACTGCTGCCACAGCGCATCGGCCGATGGCAGGCTGCTGTAGCAGCTAAAGTGCACCTGGCTGATGGGTGAGTAGAGCTGTTCGTTTTCCACCAGCAGCACTATCCCGTTGGTCATGTAGTACTGATTGTTCAGGATGTGCAGCGCCAGGTTGTAATCGTAGTTGTTGCGAAACTTATTATGGTCGGCCATCCAGCGCCACGGTTCCATGGCCTGCAGCAGGGGCACAAAATCGTAGCCCTCGGGTACCAGCAGTTTCGACACATTGCGGCAGCCCAACCCAAAGTACTGGAGCAGATCGGTACTTAGCGCCTCCAGATCGGCGGCTGTTTCATGGCCGGTTAAAATAGCCATGGAGGTACGATTGCGCCGGATGATACTGGGGTAGGCTTTGAAATAGTATTCAAAATAGCGGCTGCTGTTATTGCTGCCGGTGGCAATGTAGGCATCGCATCCCTTCAGCTGCTCGGCGGCTTCCAGCAGGGGCTCCTGGCTCCGCTGTTGCAAAAAATCGATCACCTGCTGCATGAGCACCGCATCTTTTGATGAGGGCTTAATGCGCAGCCGGTGCCCGGCCAGCCAGCCACACAGCAAATCGTGAAAGCCCACCAGCGGCAGGTTGCCGGCCATCACCAGGCCCACCGTTTTGTTGCTGGTAGCTTGCGCCACCGGGTAGGCGGCAGCAAAAGCTTCCAGCGCCGGCCGCTGCAAAAATGAATGCACCAGCGCCTGCACCGACTGCCGGATGAACGCAGGCACAAACCAGCCGTTTTCGCGGTGGGCCCTTTCCTGTGCCTGTAGCCATGCCGGCTCTTCCGACACAAGATATTCACCCAGTTGTACTAACAGCTCAATACGTTGAGGCAGATTCACTTTTGCTTGTTATTTTTGAAGGGACAAAAGTATATTTGGAAATAAACCAGAAACGTTATGGCTATTAAAATAACCGACGAGTGCATCAACTGTGGTGCTTGCGAACCCGAATGTCCGAATAACGCCATTTACGAAGGCGGCGTAGAGTGGGCCATCAGCGATGGTACTACTGTAAAAGGTAGCTACACCCTGCTGGATGGCACTTCGGTAGACGCCGATGCCAAACATGCTCCGCTGAGCAGCGATACCTACTACATTGTACCCAATAAGTGCACCGAGTGCCAGGGCTTTCATGAAGAGCCACAGTGCGCCGCTGTATGCCCGGTAGACTGCTGCGTGCCCGACGAAGCCTATCAGGAAACGGTAGACGAACTGATGGCCAAAAAAGAAAAACTGCACATCTGATAAGGGTGTAAAAAATAAAAACGGCTGGTGGATGTACCAGCTGTTTTTATTTGTACCTTACAGCTATTAATAAGAGGGGATAACACCCCGATAATTCGGCAGCTGATATGTGCTGCGACCAAAGCTGAAGCACCTTTCGTGCTCCAGCTTTTTGTTTGCCCCAAAAAATAGGTTGCTGCGGGCTTTGCCCTTTTCTTTGCCCAAAAACCAGCGGATTACTATGTCAAAGCCCGTGATAGCATTTGTAACCGGCGGCTATAGCGGCGAAGCACAAATCTCTTACAAAAGTGCTCTCACCATCGAAGCCAACATCGACACGAGCAAATTCGAATATTTTACCATTGATATACGCCGCGACGGCTGGTGGTGCCGCACCCCGGGTGGCGAGCTGCCGGTAGACCGGTCAGACTTTACCGTACGCATCGGCGATCGGCATGTTCGCTTCGATGCGGTGCTGATAGGTATTCACGGTACCCCCGGCGAAGACGGCAAGCTGCAAGGCTATTTTGATATGCTGGGCCTGCCCTACAGCAGCTGCGATACCACCAGCAGCGCCATCACTTTTAATAAGCGCTATACCGTGGCGGTGGCCGGCATGAGCGGCATAGCCGTGTCCAAAAGCTTTCACTACTTCAAAGGCGAAACCGTAGACTACGATGCCGTGGCATCTACGCTGCAGTTTCCGGTGTTTGTAAAGCCGGCCAATGGCGGCAGCTCCATCGGTATGAGCAAGGTGCCCGATGCGGCTGGCCTGCCTGCTGCTGTGGCCAAAGCCTTTGCTGAAGACGACCAGGTGCTGATTGAAGAATTTGTGGCAGGCCGCGAGTTTACCATTGGCGTATGCCGCCTGCAGGGCCAGATAGTAACCCTGCCCATGACAGAAGTAATCAGCGAGAACTACTTTTTTGATTTTGAAGCCAAGTACCAGGGCAAAAGCCGCGAAATAACCCCCGCCGAGCTGGACGAAGCCAAGGCCGAAAAAATCAGGGCAGCTGCCGAAAAAATTTACCGCCTGTTCAACTGTAGCGGTGTTATCCGGATCGACTTTATATACAATGAGGCGGCCGACCAACCCTACATGCTGGAGGTAAATACGGTGCCCGGCCAAAGCGAGGCCAGCATAGTACCCCAGCAGGTAAAAGCGATGGGCATGCGGCTCATGGATTTTTATAGCGGGCTGATAGAAGACGCCCTGCACAGACGAAAAGCATGATTGGCTACGTTTAGCTGTGCCGCCACCGACCGAAAAACGATATTTTCAACCGACCAAAATAGCACCCCTTGTTCCGATTCATTACCAAGCAACCATTTTGGGTAAACCTGCTGGCCGCCATTGTGCTGGTGGTGGGCCTGTTGTTTGTAACGCTTTGGGCCCTCAAGTTTGTGACCCGCCATGGCGAATACGAGCGGGTACCCGCCGTAGTAGGCAAGGGCGCCACCGAAGCCATCCAGTTGCTGGAGGCCAAAGGCTTTACAGTAGAGATACAAGATAGCATTTGGGCCGAAGGCGAAGACCCCGGCGAAGTGCTGAAGCAGCTGCCGCTGGGCGAGGAAATGGTAAAAGCCAAACGTACCATTTACCTCACCATCAACCGGGTGCAGCCGCCCATGGTAGATATACCCAACCTGGTGGGCCTCAGCTTTCGCAACGCCGAGCTGTACCTGAAGCAGCTGGGCCTGAAGCTGGGCGATACCCTGCGCAAGGCCGATATAGCCAAAGATGCGGTGCTGGAGCAACTGTACAATGGCCAGCCCGTAAAGCCCGGTACCAAAGTGTACTATGGCAGTGTGGTAAGCCTGGTGCTGGGCAGTGGCCTTGGCGCCGACGAAATGGAAGTGCCAATGCTGATAGGCCTCACTTTTGAAGAAGCCCGCAACCTGCTGCAGGGCATGGGCCTGAATGTGGGCGCCCCGCTGCTGGATGGCGATGTACGCGACACACTGCGGGCCTACATTTACAAGCAGAGCCCCGACCGGCGCCAGCAGCTACCCGATGGCAGCTACCAAACCAACCGCATACGGCCCGGCCAAAGCATAGACCTGTGGCTGGGTACCAGCCAGGTGGCCCCGCCTGCCGAAGACTCGCTACTGGTGCCGCAACAATAGTAGCCCCGCCCCCCCCGGCGCGGTGTGACCAAAAACTGCTTTTTTTGTACTAAATATCTGCCAACGCATGACACACCTGACCGTAGACGAACTGAAGGCCCGCCTGGATGCGGGTGAGCAAATACACCTGCTGGACGTACGCGAAGACGACGAGCGGGCCGACTTTAATATTGGCGGCGTGCACCACAAGCTGGGCCAGATCACCGCTATGAATTTTGACCCCATTGAAGACTGGAAAGACGAAGAAGTAGTGGTGTATTGCCGCAGTGGCAACCGCAGCCAGATAGCCGGCCATGTGATGGAAGCTGCCGGCTTTAAGCAGGTGGTAAACCTGGCCGGTGGTATGCTCGACTGGCAGGCCAAGTTTGGCCGCTAACCAACCCCGTGTATTGTTGTGGTAAAATAGAAAAGCCGCTCCTGTATGGAAGCGGCTTTTTCGTGTAGACGGTTTGTTTTCAAAGCAGCCTCGGGCGATGTGAAACCTAAAGCCAATCGCAAGCGTAGCGCAGTCGGCGTAAGTTCAGGTGTCATACCCAAATCGTATCGTTAGAATCACCAGGCAAATTGATTGATGGCTTTGCGTTACACTCGGCCAAAAAAATAGCCGCTACCTCATAGCGGCTATTTCGATAGGTGGTTCGGTGGTGCTTACAGCTT
>CANHEC010000248.1 GCA_947459455.1 Chitinophagaceae bacterium | reverse complement strand
TCCTGCAAGCGTACGATGCCATACAGCAGCTTTCCTTCCTCCGTGTCGGGGCGTGTTTCGTGCAGCACTTGTGCGTGGGAAGCGCCAGCCAGCAAGCAACTGGCCATGGCAGTAAAAAGAGAGCGAGAAATGGCGGTAATCATAGGGTGGCCTTCAGTTCATTCAAAAAGGTCTTCAGCTTTTCCAGCTTTTGTACCAATTCAAATGTATCCAAGGCTTTGTTATGATGGCGCAAATATTCGCGGGCCCCATCCATGGTAAACTTGCGCACCTTCAACAGGTTGTAAATGAGGTGCAGGTTTTTTATATCGATGGGACGGAAGTAGCGATCGCCTTTGCGGTTTTTCCGGGGTTGCAGTACGTCAAACTCGTTTTCCCAATAGCGCAGCATGCTGTGGCTGATGCCAAACATGCCGGCCGTTTCCCGCATGCTGTAGTACTGCCGCTTAAACAGGATTTCGTCGGGCGGTAGTTGTGGCCCGTCGCCGGTTGCTTCAGTCAACACAACAGCGCTTGCCTCTTCTTCGGATACGGATGCGGTGCTATCTGCTGTACCAGGTTCAAAAGCAATGGCCGGCGATGAGGCACCGGCAGCGGGCGCCACAATAGCTGGCGACATGGCGGGAGTTTCTTCGAACAGTTCCTCCTCCATCAAGCCCGGCGCTTCGTCGGGCAGCGATGGCAGCACGGGTGCATCTTCTACAGCCATGGGGGCTTCGTCGGTAGGCAGGGCAGGCGCCACTTGCTGCCACGTAGCTTCAAAAGCGGCCCAGTCCTCGGCCTCGGCGGCTTCGGCAGTGCTGGCAAATGGATCGGCATCGGGCAATTCCACAGCGGCATCAGCCTCCAACTCAAACGCCTCCATGGCTGGCACCGCATCTGCAGAGGCCACTGCATCAGCCGGCTGTTCAAGCTGCTCGGCCGTAGGGGCCGGCTCCATATCCGGCACAGGCTCATCTTCAATTGGAGTAGTTGCCGGCATCTCGGCACTGGTGTCTGCGCCGGGCTGCTCAGGTAGCTCCGCCACCACTTCATCAGCTGCAGGCGCTGCTTCTGCCGGTGGCAATGCCTCCTCGGCAGCGGGTGCGGGTTCTTCCTGCCGTATCACTTTAGGAGGCTTGGGTGGGCCTCCAAACAAACTCAGCTGCTCGGGTATCATGGCAGCCCGCAATTTCATACAGGACCTGCCAAGTTGCAAATGAACCTATCCACAATGTGAACGAGACATCAGGCCTCGGAGGGTACTACCTGGATATTGCGATTGAGGCTTTCTTCCAGCGAAATGAGGGTTTCAGTCCGCTCAATGCCTTTGATCTTCTGCATCTGATCGTGCAGCACGTACCGCAGTTGGTTGATGTCTTTGCAGGCAATTTCTACAAACATGCTATAGTTGCCGGTGGTATAGTTGAGGCGCACCACCTCGGGTATTTTCATCAGGTCTTTGGCTACCGAATCGTACAGCGAACTTTTCTCGAGGTAAATGCCGACGAAGGCAATCACGTTGTACCCCAGCTTGTGGGTATCTACGGCCAGGCGGGTACCTTTTACAATGCCCATTTCCTGCAGCTTTTTGATGCGTACATGGATGGTGCCACCACTTACAAACAGTTTCTTGCCCAAATCGGCGTATGAAATTTCAGCATCTTCCATCATGTGCTGAATAATCTGGTAGTCGAGTTTGTCGAGATTTAGTTTGCCGGCCATTTTCCGATAATTGATTCGAATTTTTCCAAGCTTTTCGAAACAAGTTTGCGTTTTTTATAAACTTAAGCAATATTCCTTAAAAGATTTGGAAGGAAAAGGCCAGTTCTTTTAATATTGCACTGTCGATAAAGGCAAGCCTGTAGCGAAGGGCATAAAAGTAAGGTTTGCCATTTAATCAACAAGAGTTCTTTGTTTTTAGAATTATTCTAAAGAATAGTTCGCTTCTGTATACTGTAGGATGATGAAATTTTGGCAGACATGCCCTCTTGTCTCGGGGGTGGAGAGTACAGGATAAACACAGCATAGCGCCGTACCGGTGTAGTCGGTTTGTGCAGGGTCAACCGCACATGCTACCACACCGGGCCCGACCAGGGTTGACCACTTGCTTTGTGCTGCTGCTAACTGCTCCGTGGAGGTTCGAATCCTTCTCCTACAGCTGGTTTAGTTCTTTTAGTTGATTGGTTAAATTGTGAATTGGTTGATGAGTAGCTTCATCGAATGAATCTTCACGCTTCCCAATTCCTCGTTCACTTTTACACCAATTTACTACTACACACTGTGGGGTGTTGAAACTTTTGGCAGACATGCCCTCTTGTCTCGGGGGTGGAGAGCAAAGGATAAACACTGCGTAACGCCGATCCCGACTGCAGCGGGACCGTCTGGGGTTGACCACCATTCGGCCGGGATAGCATCCCGACTCATCGATGCGCAGCGGCTAACTTCTCCGTGGAGGTTCGAATCCTCCCCCTACAGCCAGCAAAGCCTCGGTTCGCACTAGCGAACCGGGGCTTTTTGCTTTGCAGCGTGGCAAACTTGTTTGCCAAACGCGGAAAAGGAAAAAGCCCACAGCCGCGATAGCGGCGAGGCGGCGCTGAAGCCTCCCCCATTCAGGATCGGCCGGAGGCCAATCCTCCCCCTACAGCCAGCAAAGCCTCAGTTCGCGACAGCGAACCGGGGCTTTTTGCTTTGCAGCGTGGCAAACTCGTTTGCCAAACGCGGAAAAGGAAAAAGCCCACAGCCGCGATAGCGGCGATTCTAAAGATGCGCTGGTTCTCATTTACAACATTCCCCTATCCGGCTGGCCCCCGACTATGACTAGCCAACACCGAAAACTGTTCTACACTGCCTTTGAGTATTTGTGATACAACTCTAAACTGTCAAATGAGGCAAAGAGGAAAAACGAAACTTAGAAATGTGTCCGCTCAAAAGAGACTGCAAGTCTATTACCCGATGACCGCTACGTTTTGGAATCAACTTTAACCGAAAGGGTTTTGCTGTTTCAAACACGCTGAAAAGTAATTTACAATAGCTATTAGAAATTTGAAAGCACTTCCGACTACCTTCAGTATTTTCCGACATAAATATGAAGATATGCTACTCCGATTTACCGAATGGATTGACTCATTAACAGCAGGTGACCAAACAGAAATCGTCTGGCACTTGATAGAGCAGCCAATCACTCGAATATCAATCAGATCCTACAATACGTTTTTTGCTGTAGACAGAAGATTAAATGAAATTATTATCTCAGAAAACGAACTTTCCCACAGAGTCAACTCAGTAACAGAGCAAATAAGAAATCGATTAGTTCATTTAGAAAATGAAATAACTATTTTATTTGAAACCAAAGAAAACAGATTTCATAAACATAAACTTAAGAAGATTCAAGACTTGCTGTCTGCAAAGGAAGAACTTGAAAAGACGTTTAAACGTACTATCAATGATGTGACCAAAGACTTAGCTTTCGCAAAAGATCACATTCGATGGTCGCTAATTCAGGATAGACATTTCATAAAATTCCTTATCGATTTTGGCTTACCGGTACTTGAAATTGGGAAATCCACATGGTGGGGGCGCTTAGTAAGCTCGGGAATTCTTTCTAAACAAGACAAACTGTTGCAACAATTTGAACACCTGAAGATTAATCCATTAGATCCGACTGCAGCAATAATTAAGGACATAAAACTCACACTTCAATACCTCAATGAAATGCCCAATATGCAAGTGAAACTAGCCTCCGAAACGAATTTAAGCAGATTCTACTACCATGAGCGAATTATTAAAACCCGGAAACGAGAATCAAAACAGGAACGAGAAATTAGGGTGAATTATGTAGTAAATCTTAGTAAAGAAACCTAATTGAGGGTTTGTTTACGTTCCTATCCAAGCTGTGCGAATGTCAAAAAACTTCGGCTTACTGTTTTCTTACATTATCATCACGGAATTAAGAAGTTATTTAGACGGGTGGCCGAAAGGACAGCAGCAATTCTTCGATTACTATCATCATATCTTTTACTCCAATTTTTCATCCATAATCGAAGCTAAAAGGCATCTGAAGTCTGCCGCCACTCCAAATAATTTGGTATTGACTGACCACTAGGCATTAACGTTAAATAAACACAGCTGGCTCTCCGCACCAACCTCAGTAGCTATGCTTCCCCGACTCAAACAAAATCCCCGGGCACGCCACAGCGCCCCCCGGGGATTGCCCATTTCAGCAAGGTTAACAGCCTTCCTTACAACGCCGGCGCTGCCGGAAAATCCACCGCAAAGCCGGTGAGGCCGTGGATATAGTTGCTGATGATTTTGTCGCCTACTACTATGACCACATCAATCATGTTGGCTTCGGTGTAGCCGGCATCAAAAAAAGCCTGCTTGCTGGCTTCACTGGCCTTGCCGCGGTTTTCTACCACCGAGGCTGTAAACCTGGCCAACGCATCCAGCTTGGCATCAAAGGCGGCACCGCCTTTGCGGATCTCCAAAATTTGCTCGTCGGTAAAGCCATTCATTTTTCCAATGGCGGTGTGGGCGGCCTGGCAGTACACGCAGCCGTTCATCTGGCTGGTCACCAGGTTGATCACTTCCCGCTCTTTGGCCCGCAGGCTGCTTTTGCGGTTTTGCAGGGTCAGGTAGTCTGCCAGCGCTGTTTCGCTTTTGGCAAAATAGGCATACAGGTTTGGCACAAAGCCCAGCTTCTGCTGCAGGTTGCCGAAAATAGCCTGATTGGTAGCCGATACATCTCCTCGGGTGGGAACGCCGAATTTTTCCATTGGTAGGGGGTTGGTTG
>CANHEC010000247.1 GCA_947459455.1 Chitinophagaceae bacterium | reverse complement strand
TTCGTGGCTTGCCAGCTTTGCCTTTTTTGGTAGTAATGATGACGACACCATTACTGGCATTGGCGCCATATACACTGGCCGCAGCGGCGTCTTTTAAAATGCTGATGCTTTCAATATCATCGGGGTTGATACCCGCCAGCGGGTTCCGAAACTCTTCACCTCCAAAAGCAGTTGGCTCATCGCCGGGTCGCTGCTCGGTGATAGGTACACCATCAATCACATACAGCGGCTGCGTGCTGCTGAATGCGCCGGAACGAATGGTGGTGCCTGTCAGATTGCTCAGGGTGTTTTGCCCACGGATATTGATTTTTGGCGCACCGCCCAATTCGGTATTGGTTTCAACCTGCACGCCTGCCGCAAGGCCTTCCAGCATTTTGTCAAAACTTTCGATGGCACGGTCAGTCATCAGTTCACGGTTCGTCACACTACTGATGGCGCCAACTACTTCTTCTTTTCTTTTTGGCCGCGAGTAGCCGCTTACCACCACTGTTTCCAACTCAGGCTTGGTATCAAAAAGTTGTACGTTAATGGTGCTGCGTCCATTGATGCGAACGGTCAGCGTTTGGTGGCCTACGTAAGAAAACACGAGGCTGGCGTCGTTGCTGCCAACAGTAATCGTGTATTGCCCATCCTTATCGGTCAGTACCGAGCGGGAAGTGCCTTTTACCTGTACTGTTACCCCTTCGAGCACATTGGCACTTTCAGCGTCCGTCACTTTACCGGTAATGCGCATGGTAGCAGGGGCCTGCGCTAATGCTTGCTGGCCCAGCCACAACAGCAGAAGTAAGCATTTGCACATAACAGTGCCACATCGCCTACTTATTTGAAAGACATTCATCAAAAACATACTGCAAACTAATAACGTTTACACAAGTTTGCATTTTGTAAACTATTTTAAAATGGATGGCCGGTATATTTATGGCCCAAAAAGTAAAACTGCGTATGAGGAGAAGTCTACCCGCCCTGTTGACTATGCTATTATTGTCAGCCAGCACACATGCCCAATGGAACAGCGACCCGACGATTAATAACAAGGTGAGCAATGTAGCAGGCACCAAGGATGAGTTGTTTGCACTGCCCGATGGTGCCGGTGGTATGCACCTGGTATGGACCGATAGCCGCAACAGCGGCACTACAGGCACCGACATTTACTATCAGCGAATACTAAACAATGGCACCCTTGTATTTGACTCGGCAGGGGTACTGGTGTGCAATGCTGCGGGTGCACAGGCCAATGCCCGGGTGGTGCCTGCTGCGGCTGGTGCCGTCATTGTAGTGTGGCAAGACGGTCGTACTGCCAGCAACAACGCCATTTATGCGCAAAAGATATCGAGTACAGGCACGCCTGAATGGGCTGCCAATGGCGTAGTGGTAGCAGATGCTACCGGCAACCAAAACTCGCCGCAGGTGGTATCAGATGGTGCAGGCGGTGCCATTGCCTTTTTTCAAGACAACCGTGTGAGTGGTGTAGAACTGTATGCCCAGCGCATCAACGGTGACGGCGTGGTACAATGGACGGCCGACGGTATTGCCATCGCTACGCAGGCCAACTCGCAAAATGCTCAGACCATTGTGGCGGACGGTGCAGGCAACTACTACCTCGCCTGGAGTGATGGCCGCATTGCGAATAGTAACAGTGATGTGTTCGTGCAAAAGATTGACAACAGCGGTACACTGGCATGGAATGCCGCTAACCAGGGGGTAAACATTTGCAACGCCAACAATAACCAGCTAACGCCGCAAATTGCCCTTGGCGCCGGTGGCAGCATTTATGTGACCTGGGCCGACCTGCGGGCAGGTACCAACAACCTGACCGATGTATACGTACAACGCGTACTGTCTGATGGCACTGTGGATCCTGCTTTCCCGGCCAACGGCTTGCTGGTAGGTGGCGCAGCCAACAACCAAACCAACCCTTATATAGTAGCCGATGGAAGTGGCAATGCCATTATTACCTGGGCCGACCAGCGGGCTGGTACAGCATCTACGGCCCGTGATATTTTTGCTCAAAAAGTGCTGAGTACGGGTGCGGTGGCCTGGGCTGCCAATGGCGTACAAGTGACTACCGAGGCCGGCGCACAGCCCAACAGTGCAACGGAAGGATTTAGAATAGTGAGTGATGGCGCCGGTGGTGCCATCATTGTGTGGGACGATGCCCGCATCAGCACCACCGACCTGCAAGTGTATGCCCAGCGCCTCGATGGCGATGGAAACGCCTTGTGGCCGGTGGGACCTGACCCGAAAGCCCCCATTGCAGTGGCCAGCGGAGCAGCCAATCAGCGCATTCCGGTGGCAGTAACTGATGGCAGCAATGGGGTAATAGTAGCCTGGGCTGATTCTCGCAGTGGCACCAATCTCGACTTGTTCGCTTCGCGGGTGTTTGCTGGCGGTGCCCTGCCCGTCAGCCTGCTGCGCTTTGATGCCAGTGCCAACGGTTCGCAGGCACTGCTGCAGTGGGAAACCGCTTTTGAAAGCAACATAAAAGCCTACGCTGTTGAGCGTAGTGCAGATGGCCGCCGATTCGAGCAAATTGGCAAACTTTCGGCTGCCAATGCTACTTCGGCCCGATACCAGTTTACCGATCGGCAACCGCTCAGCGGAGCTAACTACTACCGCCTGCAAACCCTGGAGTTGGATGGCAGCAGCAGCCTGAGCCGGGTGCTGAAGCTGAACTTTGCCCCTCGAAGCAGTGGTGTACTTCGGCTGTGGCCCAATCCAATTAAGGACAGACTCAACCTGGAACTGACCAACCTGAACAACGGTACCTACCAGGTGCGGGCCATTGATGCCAGCGGCCGCATCACCAGTCAAACGGTAGTGCAGGTAGCCAACGGACAGCTAAGCCAAAGCCTGACCGCCGGTCAGTTGCCCATGGGCCTGTTTACACTGCAAGTAGTGGATGCAAGTGGCAAAACAGTGGCACAGGAAAAAGTAATGCGCCAATAACAGCTGCCCTGAGTACCGGATGACTTGATTCGGTATTCACCATGGTCCGATCAGCTGTTTTTAATTCGAAGCCGGCTCCATTGAGGGGTCGGCTTCGTGTTTTTACTAACGTTCTGGCGTCAATCACTGGCGTTGTTTCCCATTTACGAGGTGGATACACAGCCGCATAAAAAGACAGCCGCTTCCTTGTGGGAAACGGCTGCAGGCAAGTAATGTTAGTTTTGGTTGTGAATCCGACCGCCAGCTGTTAGCTCAACTTTTCTACTTGCATGTAGTTCAGTTCTACCGGGGTAGAGCGACCGAATATTTTTACAATCACCTTCAGTTTCTTCTTCTCGTCGTTTACTTCTTCTATCACGCCGTTGAAGTCGTTGAAAGCGCCGTCGATGATCTTGATTGTTTCGCCCACAATGAAAGGCTCACTCATGGTCATGCCCTGCTCACTCATTTCGTCCATCTTGCCCAGCATCTTGTTCACTTCGCTTTTGCGCAGCGAAATGATGCGGCCTTTTGAACCTTTACCATCGGTGAGGAAGTGCATGATATTGGAAATGTTGCTGATGTGCTGAACCATGTCATCGTTCAGCTTGCCATCTACCACTTCCATGAATACGTAGCCAGGATAGAAGTTCTTTTCACGCATCACCTTTTTGCCATTCTGCACCTTGTACACTTTGTCCATGGGCAGAAAAACCTGCACGATATGCTCACTCCATCCCTGGCGGGCAATGTCTTTATCGAGGTATTCTTTTACGGAACGCTCCTTGCCACTCACCACCCGCAGCACATACCATTTCGTTTCCTGTTGTTGTGTAGCAGCTGTTTCCATTATTTCTTAAAGAATGAATAGATCAGTTTGAGAAGATTTTCGGAGGCAATGTCCATGACCCATACCATACCGGTAATGAGCAGGGTGGCTACCAATACAATGACGGTAGACTGCTGCAGCTGCGCCCAGGAGGGCCAGGTTACTTTCTCCACCAACTCCTGCCAGCTTTCGCGGAAGTGATTGCCTACTTTATTCATTAGTCAGAAAATTAATCAGGATAACAAAACGAACCGGCTGCTGAACACTGCTGATGCATCAGCCGGCTTTTCTTGGCACGGGCACGCGGATTCGAACCACGATCAAAGGTTTTGGAGACCTCTATTCTACCGTTGAACTATGCCCGTAGAATGCTAAGAGCTACTAGCAGTTGGCTAATAGCTCTTAGCGGTATGTTGCAAATATAGGAGTATTTGCAAAGCCTTTCGGCTGTAAGCTAAAAGCTCGCAGCGCAGGACTTACTTCAGGATTTCAGTTACCTGACCGGCACCTACAGTACGGCCACCTTCGCGGATGGCGAACTTCAGACCTTTTTCCATCGCGATCGGCTGGATCAGGGTCACCTTCAGGTTCACGTTATCGCCAGGCATTACCATTTCAGTACCTTCCGGCAGGGTGCACTCACCAGTTACGTCGGTAGTACGGAAATAGAACTGAGGACGGTACTTGTTGAAGAACGGCGTGTGACGACCACCTTCTTCTTTGCTCAGTACGTATACTTCGCCACGGAATTCAGTGTGCGGAGTAATAGAACCGGGCTTGCAAATAACCATACCACGGCGGATATCTTTCTTTTCAATGCCGCGCAGGAGCAGACCGGCGTTGTCACCAGCTTCACCTTCGTCCAGCAGTTTCTTGAACATTTCTACACCGGTTACGGTAGAGGTGAGCTTCTCAGGCATCATACCTACGATTTCTACACCTTCACCTACCTTGATGCGGCCACGCTCGATACGACCAGTGGCAACAGTACCACGACCAGTGATCGAGAATACGTCTTCCACGCTCATC
>CANHEC010000246.1 GCA_947459455.1 Chitinophagaceae bacterium | reverse complement strand
GGCTAAGTGGCAAATCGTTTCGCTTACCCACGGCCCAGCTCAGGTTAATCTGGCTGTTTTTTGTTTCGATGTTCAATCCCAGACCCATGCCCAGGTACTGGTGGCTAAATTGCCTTAACTGGTCTTTGTACTGCGCCCAGCCGGCATCTGCAAAGGCAAACAGATAGGCATTCTTGCCGGTGAGATACCGATACTCGGCAGTTGCCACTGCGTATCCACGGGCAAAAATCGCTTCTTCATCAAAGCCTCTCAGCAGGCGGAAGCCACCAATCTGATACAGCTCGTTGCGATAGTATTGGTCACTTTGTAGCCAGGCACCCTGTAGGGCGGTTTTTACAGTAGCCTGCCTGCCCACCGGCCAGTAGCGCTGCACCTGCGCCCGCAGGCGCACCTGGTAGCTACGCAGCCGCACCGTGTCGTACAGTCGGGCAAAATCGAATTGAGGATCGGCCGGGTCCTTCAATCCGATGATATCATTATTGGTGCGCAGGCGCTTGATGCCGCCCATAGCCGTGAGCACCACCCACCAGCCTTCCCGCGGATTGAAGCGGTAGTCGGTGCTGTTGTATTCCCACTCCAGCCCCAAATGATTCACCGAAAAATCGGCGAGGTCGGGCAGTTGTCGGGTTTGCTTTACCCGCGTCGTATCGGCCGAGGCCACACTGTTTTGTTGCAGCTGGTAAAACAGGCGGGCCGTTTGTCGGGCATCTATTTGGTAAGGTATACCCAGCCGCATCTGCAGGTTTAAAAACTGCGTGTCTTTGCGCAGCAAATCGAAATTGAAATCGAGGCCAGCTTTCGAATTAAATACGAAGGGCTGCTGATACAGCAGGTTCAGCCGGGGCGATTTGTATTGGATCTGTTGCCAATTGGCGCCCAGCGTTTCGCCGGTGCCAAATGCATTGCGCAGCACCAGATTGATGTCACCGGTCAGCTGCAATTGGTTGTTGGGCGTTTGTGTGCTGGCTGGCATCAGGCCCACCAATACATTCAGCACATTGGCCCGGCGGGGGCTCAGGTCTACCTGCAGCACACTACCGGTACCCAGCATTTTCAGCGAAGAAGGCGCCTGCCGCTCGGCAAACAGCCATTCATCCAATCGGCGGTCGGCCTCGTCTATCACCAGCTGCTGGTAGGGCATACCGGGCGTAATGTGCAGATACTGATGTAAGAAACTACGCTTCACACGCAGTCGACCGACCTGCTGCACACTATCCAGCCGGTACAGCGGGCCACTTTCTATGCGCAGCACCCCTGATAGCTGGTCATTTTCCAACTGCAGGCTATCCCACCCGATGCCGGCAAAGGGGTAACCGCGGTTGGCCAGCCCATCCAATAACTGCTGCGGCCAGGTAGCGGGCTGCTGTGCCTGCTGCTGCCAGCCCTGTGCCGGGTAGCCCAGCCGCTGCAGCCACTGCAGGCTGCTGCTATCGGCCCGCAGGCGGCCCCACTGGTACTGCCGGCCGGTGTACAGCCAGCAGGTGATGCCCGTACTGTCGGCCTGCACCGAATCGACTGAAGCTGCCCAATAGCCACGCCCCTGCAGCAAGGCAGGCAGGCGCTGCAGGTACAGGCGAGCTGCGGCTGTATCGGGTTGGCTGCTGGCCAGGCCTTTGGGCAGGGTGCTGCCTTCGGCCAGCTGGTAGCGCAGGGGCACCCGCCGCTGTGCCAGCAGCAGTAGCGGCGCCAGCATCATCCACAGCAGTATCCAAGCCATTCGCATCCAATCAAAACTAACGGCTTTGGCTGCAGAAGCTGCAATTTTGCCCCACCACACATGGCCGGCATTTACATCCATATCCCCTTTTGCAGCAAGGCCTGCCACTATTGCAATTTTCATTTTTCTACCAGCCTGCACCGCCTGCCCGATGTGCTGCAGGCGCTGGAGGCCGAAATACAGCAGCCCTGGTGGCCGCCAGATCATGCGCCACAACGCCGCATCGACAGCATTTATTTTGGCGGCGGCACGCCCAGCCTGCTCAGCCCGGTCCAGCTTGGCGTATTGCTGCAGCGCATTCGTGAGCAGTTTGATGTAGCCCCCACGGCCGAAATAACGCTGGAAGCCAACCCCGACGACGTGAGTCCCCAACGCCTGGCCGCCTGGTTGCAGCTGGGAATCAATCGGCTGAGCATGGGGGTACAATCTTTTTTTGATGATGACCTGCGCTGGATGAACCGGGCCCACGACGCCCGGCAGGCTTTGAACAGCCTGCCATTGCTGCGAAGTGCCGGCTTTCAAAACTTCAGCATTGACCTCATTTACGGCCTGCCTGGTACCACCCACCAGCGCTGGCTGCAAAACCTGCACCTGGCCATGGAGGCACAGGTACCCCACCTGAGCTGCTATGCACTCACGGTGGAGCCGCGTACTGCCCTGGATGTGATGATCAAACGGCGGAAAGCCCAGGCACCCGACGATGTGATGCAGCAAGAGCAGTTTGACCTGCTGATGGAAACTGCCGCAGCTTACGGGTACGACCACTACGAGATTTCGAACCTGGCGCTGCCCGGCCTGCATAGCCGGCACAACAGCAGCTATTGGCAAGGCCTGCCCTACTACGGCTTTGGGCCATCGGCGCACGGCTACGATGGACAGCACACCCGCTGGTGGAATGTGGCCAACAATAGCCTGTACCTGCAGTGGGCGCAACAGCCCCACCTGCGCATTCAGCACGAAGTGCTATCGCCGGTGCAGCAGCTGAACGAAGCCATAATGACCGGCTTGCGCACCAGCCAGGGCATCGCCCTGCAGCCGGCGCAGCTGCTGGTAGCCAGCAGGTTGTATCCCGCGGCACAGTGGCCAGCCCTGCAACAGACCCTGCAGCAGGCACTGGAGCAAGGCTGGATAGCCGACCTGCCCAACCGCATCCAACTCACCCGCCGCGGCCGCCACTTCGCCGACCGCCTGGCAGCTGATCTGTTTGCAGAGGAATGAGGGTTTGACTATACCGCACCAATACTGACTGGGCAATTCTTGATTTGTGGTATTGAATTTTACCGCAAAGGCGCCAGGCCTGCGCAAAGAACGCAACGCAGGCAGGCTCCCAATCCTTGCGGCCCTCGCGGTCTTCCCTTTGCGCACCTTGCGGTAAAAAAATTAACCGCAAAGACGCCAGGGCGGCGCAAAGAACGCAAAGCAGGCAGGCACTAAATCCTTGCGACCCTCGCGGTCTTCCCCTTGCGCACCTTGCGGTAAAAAAAATTAACCGCAAAGACGCCAGGGCTGCCCAAAGAACGCAACGCAGGCAGGCACTAAATCCTTGCGACCCTCGCGGTCTTCCCCTTGCGCACCTTGCGGTAAAAAATTAACCGCAAAGACGCCAGGGCGGCGCAAAGAACGCAAAGCAGGCAGGCACTAAATCCTTGCGACCCTCACGGTCTTCCCCTTGCGCACCTTGCGGTAAAAAAATTAACCGCAAAGACGCCAGGGCTGCGCAAAGGAGTGTGCCTTTGATTTAAAGGCCATTTACAACTCTCTTTACGCCATTTTTGAAAAGCACGGAATTGAAATTCATCAGCAATCCCAGTTTGCAATTGCTCAACTTTAAGTAGGTCAGCACCTGTGCCAAATGCAAGTCATTCAGCGCTTCTACAGCCTTTACTTCGATTACCAGTTTACCTTCGAGCAAGATATCAACCCGATAACCTATCTCCAGCTTCACCTCTTCGTACACCAGCGGAAGCGGCTTTTGCTTTTCTACCCACAAGTCCAACTTGCCAAGTTCGTAAAACAAACATTCTGCATATGCACTTTCCAACAAGCCAGGCCCCAGGTATCGATGTACCATCATGCCTGCATCGAAGGCGACTTTGGCCAATTCATTTTCGGTATGATTAGTCATGATGCGATAGTCAAAGCAAAGGGAATCTTAGCCCGACAAGCAAAGCCCCGTCTGCTGAGCACAAAAGATACCACAGCTCCAACTAAAATGAAAAAAAGACGCAACTGAACTGCCGCTATTCCCGGCTTTGGCGCAGCCTGCGCCTGCCCAGCCATGCATTTACCAGCACTACCACTACCAGCAGCACCAGCAGGCCCAGATTTCCATATGTCGTCCACGATACAGGCATGGCATTGATACAACAATCGTTGTGTCTCCGAAAGGTAAGACGCCATGCGTTAGCCCGCGGTTACAGAAATGATAAACCAGCACCAGCCGTATGACCAGCGGCAACCCCGCTACTCCAGCGCCTGCTCGATCAGCGCAAAGCCCTCGGCCGCCGGCAGCCGCTCCCACAATATGCGATAAATGGTGCTGGCAATGGGCATATGGGCCTGCACCTGCTGGTTGATGTGATACAATCCCTTGCTGGCCGGATACCCTTCGGCCACCATATTCATTTCCAGCTGTGCCACCTTTACGCTGTAGCCCTTGCCAATCATGTTGCCAAACGTGCGGTTGCGGCTGTACAGCGAGTAACAGGTCACCAGCAGATCGCCGAGGTACACGCTGCGGGCATAGTTTATTTTGCCAGCATCGGGGGCTTGCTTGGCAGCCATTACCTGGCGCAAAAAGCCAATCATTTCATTGGCCGCATTGGTGATGTAAACGCTCTGAAAATTATCGCCATACTCCAGCCCGTGGGCAATGCCGGCGCCTACAGCGTAAATGTTTTTCAGCACGGCGGCATATTGCGTACCCCAGATGTCGTGGTTTACAACTGTGTTCAGGTAGTCGGTTTTGAAGTGGGCAGCTATGTCGGCGGCGGTCGCCACATCTTCGCCGCTGAAGGTGAGGTAGCTCAACTTTTCTGCGGCTACTTCCTCGGCGTGGCAAGGGCC
>CANHEC010000245.1 GCA_947459455.1 Chitinophagaceae bacterium | reverse complement strand
GCTGGCAAGTCTTGCCTATGCGTCTCGCATTTAGCGCCGCTCGTTCCGGTTCGGGCATTTGCCGTTTTGGCGCTATGTTTGGGATGCCGAAGCCAAGGAGCCGTGCCGCTTA
The DNA here is from genome assembly GCA_947459455.1 of Chitinophagaceae bacterium. Taxonomy (GTDB): domain Bacteria; phylum Bacteroidota; class Bacteroidia; order Chitinophagales; family Chitinophagaceae; genus Phnomibacter. The sequence continues at coordinate 4,672 of CANHEC010000245.1, read as the reverse complement.
TTTTTATGAAAAACCATGTACTGATTTTGCTATTCGCCTGTCTGGCTGCATGGGCCTGCGGCAAAAAGGATCTCATTACTTCGGCCGATGCAAAGCTGCGATACCCGGCGGATATTGTAAGTTTTGACACCGTATTTACCACCCGCGGTTCGGTCACCCAATCTTTCACCATTGTCAACGAAAACGATCAGCCGCTGCAACTCAGCAGTATTCGGCTGATGGGTGGTGCGGCCTCCGCTTTCAGCATCAATGTAAACGGCAGCGCCGGTGCCAGCTTCAGCAACCTGACCGTGCGGGCCAACGACAGCATTTATGTGTTTGTGAAAGTGACCATTGACCCCAATAGCAGCCAGCAGCCTTTTTTGGTACGCGACAGCATTTTGCTGGCCTACAATGGCAACAGCAAATACGTGCAGCTGCAAGCCTATGGCCAAAATGCCCGCTTCATTAATGGTGGACGCATCAGCACCAACACCAGTTGGAACAATCAGCTTCCCTACGTCATTCTGCGCCCATTGATGGTAGATGCAGGCGCTACGCTTAGTGTTGAACCAGGTACCAAAGTTTACTTCAACGCCAATGCACCGCTGATTGTAAATGGCACCCTGAAAGCAAGTGGCGGCATCGCCGAGGCCGATCGCATCGTGTTCAGAAGTGAACGACTGGATGCCGATTTCAAAGACCTGCCGGGCACCTGGCCGGGTCTCATTTTTACCAACAATAGTCTGCAAAATGAGCTGCGCTATTGCAGCATTCTCAATGCCTACCAGGGCATTGTAGCACAAGGAAACGCCGACGCAGTGCCGGCTAAGATGCGCCTGCTGGGTTGCATCATCGATAATTGCTACGATGTGGGCCTCTACGCCATCAATACATCGGTGCTGGCGCAAAACTGCCTCATTACGCAGGTGGGCAACGAGGCGCAGCCCGGCGTGGGCGGCAGCAATTTGCTGATAGCCGGTGGGGGCAGCTACCAGTTTACACACTGCACCATGGCCACCTATGCCAACTTTTTTCAAACACACAAGCAGCCGGTGCTATACGCTGGCAATGCAGCCAATGGCGGTAGCCTGCCGCTGCAACTCAACCTCGACAACTGCATTGTGCACGGTCAGGGAGGCTTGCCTGAAAATGAAATAGTGACCGCCAAAACCGGCAACGCCAGTTTTGTGGTCAACCTGCGGCACGTGCTTTTCAAAGCAAAAACGGACCCGGCCAACAGCAGCTTTACTTCAGTCATTCGCAATGCCGATCCGGTTTTTGACACCATTAACGTAAGCCGCCGCTTATTCAACTGGCGACTGCGAGAAACTTCGCCAGCCCGCAACGCCGGCAGCAATACAGGCCCGGCTACCGATCTGGAAGGACGCCCACGCCCCTCGGGGCCCGCTGCTGACCTGGGCGCCTACGAATACCAGCAATAGGTGCAACCATTTTTAGCGTCTGTTTGTTGAAGAAACTGATACCTGTTCAAAAAAACACAAACACCTGTATGAAGTACCTAGCCATTGTGATGACGCTGGCCCTGATGGCATTTATGCCTGTGGCCAAAAACAGCATCCACCAGTTCAAAGTAGAAAGCATTGACGGCGGCTCCATTGATTTTTCCAAGTTCAAAAGCAAAAAAGTGCTGGTGGTAAACACCGCCTCGGCCTGCGGCTACACCTACCAGTACGAAGGGCTGGAAAAACTGTACAACCAATACAAGAATAAGCTGGTCATTGTGGGCTTTCCTGCCAACAACTTTGGTGGCCAGGAGCCCGGCAGCAATGCGGAGATCAAGCAGTTTTGCTCGGGCAAATACAACGTAACCTTTCCCATGGCGGCCAAGGTGAGTGTAAAAGGTGGCGATATGGCCCCCATCTTCAAATGGCTGACCCAAAAGACAGAGAACGGCGTGCTGGATGCCAACATTGGCTGGAACTTCAATAAGTTTTTGCTCGACGAAAATGGCCAGCTGATCCAGCATTTTGCCAGCCGGGTAGAGCCTACCGATGAAGCCATTACCAAGTACCTGAAGTAATACCGCCTTATTGGCAATAGCGTACTGAGAGCTGCCCCCGGGTAGCTCTTTTTTTGTAGTGCCCTGCTATACCTTTAGCCACTATCTTAATGAGCGTATGAAGAAATTGCTAGCCGCCTGTTTTGTGCTGTTGCACTTGTCTGCCATTTCGCAAACCAATATGCCTACCCCCGACCAGCTATACGGCGACCTGTTTGTACAGGTGCAGATGCAGCGCATTTTTCCTGATGGTAAAACCTTTGTGGACTGCACCCCCAAGCGGCCGGTAAAAGACATTATGTACGACTATGGCCTGCAGAAAGGGCCTGGAATGAACTTGAAGAAATTTGTGGAGGATAATTTTAACCTGCCTGTTACCCCACAGTTGAATTATGTGACGCAGGAAAAAGATGTGGTAAAGCACATCAACAGTTTGTGGGCGTTATTGAAACGCCAGCCCGACGCTGCTAAAGCTGGCTGCTCGCTGCTGCCGCTACCCTACCCATACATTGTACCCGGCGGCCGTTTTCGCGAAGTGTACTATTGGGACTCTTACTTTACCATGCTGGGGCTAAAGGAAAGCGGTGAGGTGGAAACGATCCGCCACATGATCGACAACTTCGCCTACCTCATTCAAAAAATTGGCCACATCCCCAATGGCAATCGCAGCTACTATATCAGCCGTTCGCAGCCACCCTTTTTTGCCATGATGGTGGAACTGCTGGCAGGCATAGATGGCCAGCAGGTGTACAAGCGCTACCTGCCCGCCCTGCAGAAAGAATACGACTACTGGATGCGGGGTGCGCAGGAAGTAAAAAATGGTGAAGCCAAATACGCGGTGGTAAAAATGCCTGATGGAGCCGTGCTGAACCGCTACTGGGATGACAACGCCAGCCCCCGACAGGAAAGCTACCGCGAAGATGTACTCACAGCCGACAGCTTTGCCATGCAGAAAATGGCCACCATGCGCCTGGCCAGCGAAGCAGCTGCCAATGCCATACGCCATCAACTAAAGGCAGAAGCCTGGCGCCACCTGCGAGCCGGTGCCGCCAGTGGCTGGGATTTTAGCAGCCGATGGCTGGCCGATGGCGAACACCTGCACAGTATTGAAACCACTGATATCATTCCGGTAGATCTGAATGCGCTGCTGTACCAACTGGAAACCGTATTGGCCCGTGCATACATGCAGGCGGGTGTGCAGGCCAAAGCCACCGCCTACACCAAAAAAGCGCAGCAACGTGCCAGCCTCATCAATCAATACTGCTGGAATGCTAACCTGGGCTACTATACCGACTACCACTGGCAGCAACAGCAAGCACTGGACCGCGTGACTGCTGCTGGCATGTTTCCATTGGCGCTGCTGCCCATGCACAGCTTACAAGGCAAAATGGCACAAGCTGTGCAACCACTACAACAACTGCTGGCAAAACCAGGGGGCGTGCTTACCACACCCGTGTACAGCCACCAGCAGTGGGATGCGCCCAATGGCTGGGCCCCGCTGCAGTGGATGACCATAGTGGCACTACGCCGCCATCAGCAAACAGCGCTGGCCGAACAAATTGCCCGGAGCTGGATCAAGCTCAACACCGATGTGTTTGCCCGCACCGGCAAGCTGATGGAGAAATACAACGTCGTGGATACGCAGTTGGATGCCGGTGGCGGTGAATACCCCTCGCAAGACGGATTTGGCTGGACCAATGGCGTACTGCTGGCGCTGATAAAAATGTACGGGCGCTAAAGCTAGCTAATGATATTAGTGATTGAAACGATTTCCATCAATAGGATATATTTGACTCGATGTCCACCAAATTCTTCACTAATCAAAACGGCACCAATACCCTCCTTGAAAAACTTCAGGGAATTTTTCAGTTCATGAATATAGCCGAGTTCGATGCGCTAGTCGGCTACTTCAGGGCTTCTGGTTACTTCAAGATTTTACCCTACGCAAATAAAGTAGCAAAAATTCGTATTCTGGTCGGCATCGATGTAGACAAACTTGCCTTTGAGGCCAATTCAAAAGGTCTTCAATTTGCCCCAGCGCCAGAAACAACTCGGGAACTCTATGCTGGTAAACTTCGAAAGGACATTCAAGAAGCCGAATACGATCAGCAGGTTGAAGAAGGCATGCAAGCATTTATCAGCGCAATTTCTTCAGGCCAAATTGAGCTAAGGATACACCCAAGCAAACAGCTACATGCCAAAATCTATATTTTCAGACAAGCAGTGAAGCACCAACATGCTGGCTGGGGTGCTGTCATTACAGGTAGCAGTAACCTCACCGAAGCTGGTTTGGAGAGAAACTTCGAATTCAATGTGGAACTTCGCGACCACGATGATGTCGAATTTGCTACCGAAACTTTTGAAAATCTATGGAATGAAGCAGTACCCCTTACCAAAAACGATGTAGCTGAGGTAAAGCAAAACTCTTATCTCAACGATAATTTCACTCCCTTCGAGCTATACATCAAATTCCTTGTTGAATACTTTGGAAAGAGTATTGATTACGATCCCGACGACGCAAAAGACTTGCCACTTAACTATGCGAGGCTACGTTATCAGGTAGACGCAGTCAATGAAGGATTCGAAAAGTTGAAGCGATACAATGGCTTCTTTTTGGCTGACGTTGTGGGCTTGGGCAAAACCATCGTCTCTATTTTGATTGCAAAGAAG